>CAJPPS010000153.1 GCA_905372595.1 uncultured Capnocytophaga sp.
CTACGGAGAACATCATATAAGTTAGAGTCTTCACCCTCTACCAAAGGAGCATCCATTGAAATATGTCTCCCTGAATTCTTCATTGATTCCTTCACATCACTTACAGACATATCCAATTCCCTAGCAATTTCCTCCGCTGATGGTACTCGCTCATGTGCTTGCTCCAGATAGGCATACATTTTATTAATCTTATTAATAGAGCCTATCTTATTTAGTGGCAAGCGAACAATACGAGATTGCTCTGCCAAGGCTTGAAGGATAGACTGACGAATCCACCATACAGCATAAGAAATAAACTTAAAACCACGTGTCTCATCAAAGCGTTGTGCGGCTTTAATAAGTCCCATATTCCCTTCATTAATAAGGTCTGGCAAGGTAAGCCCTTGATTCTGATATTGCTTTGCTACAGAAACTACAAATCGCAGATTGGCTTTGGTAAGGCGTTCTAGAGCTATCTTATCCCCTGCTTTGATTCGTTGTGCTAGTTCTACTTCCTCCTCTGCCGAAATCAAATCTACTTTTCCTATTTCCTGCAAATATTTGTCTAGTGAGGCAGTTTCTCTATTGGTAACCTGCTTGGTAATTTTTAGCTGTCTCATTCTAATTATCTTTCATTAAGGGTTTATCATTTTTATATTTTAAAGCTATTTTTCTCAAGGATTTAGCCTAGATAATTCTTAAGTATTTTACTTCGGGAAGTATGCTTAAGTTTCTTAATAGCTCTTTCTTTTATTTGCCTAATACGCTCCCGAGTACGCCCGAAATCTTCGGCTATTTCATCCAATGTTTTAGGTGCATTTCCACCTAAGGCAAAGTACAAACGAATGACATTCGCTTCATCCGAAGTAAGAGTTTCCAAGGCTCGTTCTATTTCTGTTCTAAGAGATTCATACATCAGTTCTTTATCTGGATTAGGAGATTCCCCACTACGAAGAACGTCGTATAGGTTAGCATCTTCCCCTTCCACTAAAGGAGCATCCATCGAGATATGTCTCCCTGAATTCTTCATTGATTCCTTCACATCCTCTACTGACATATCCAACTCCCTAGCAATTTCCTCCGCTGATGGTACTCGCTCGTGTGCTTGCTCCAGATAGGCATACATTTTATTAATCTTATTAATAGATCCTATCTTATTTAGTGGCAAGCGAACAATACGAGATTGCTCTGCCAAGGCTTGAAGGATAGACTGACGAATCCACCATACAGCATAAGAAATAAACTTAAAACCACGTGTCTCATCAAAGCGTTGTGCGGCTTTAATAAGTCCCATATTCCCTTCATTAATAAGGTCTGGCAAGGTAAGCCCTTGATTCTGATATTGCTTTGCTACAGAAACTACAAATCGCAGATTGGCTTTGGTAAGGCGTTCTAGGGCGATTCTATCTCCTGCTTTAATTCGTTGTGCTAGTTCTACTTCTTCCTCAGCAGAAATAAGTTCTACTTTTCCTATTTCTTGTAAATACTTATCCAGAGAGGCAGTTTCTCTATTGGTAACTTGCTTGGTTATCTTAAGTTGTCTCATTGATAAAAAAATATTTTATGAATATTTCAGGATTTCAGTAGGTATTAATTATTTTATCTCTGCTTTAAAGCCTGCTTTTTCTACTATTTTTTGTATTTGTAAAGCAGAGAGAGAGGTTTCTACTGTAAGCGTCTTATCTGGTGAAGTAAGATCAGCCTTCCAAGAAGCAATTTCTGTATTAGTATTAAGCTCCTTAGCTACCTTATCTACACACCCTTGACATTTGAAGTTTGTTTTGAATTCAAAAGTAGTCATTATGTTGATTTTTATTGTTTTTACTCTGTTTTCTTATCCTTATTTATTAAGTATTATTCTTTAGAATAAGCAAATTATTATATTAACAAAAATCATTCCAAATTATTATTTATTAGAAAACTTTAACTAAAAATAAAACAATATAACTATTTTTATATTTTCTTTCTTTTCAATAACAGACTATTCGTCACAACACTGACACTACTGAAAGCCATCGCTGCCCCTGCATACATAGGGTCAAGTAACTTCCCTGTAAGGAAATATAATACCCCTGCTGCCATAGGAATCCCTATCAGATTATAAATAAAAGCCCAAAACAGGTTCTGGCGGATAGTGCGTAAAGTTTGTACTGACAAATTGACCGTTTTAGGTATCTTCAATAAGTCCGAAGAAATAAGTGTCAGTTGAGCCACTTCCATTGCTATATCGCTTCCTTTACCCATTGCAATACTTACATCGGCTTGTGCTAAGGCTTGACTATCATTAATCCCATCTCCTACCATTGCAACTACTTTTCCTTGAGCTTGTAGTTCTTTCACAAAATCTTGCTTTTCCTGAGGTTTTACTTGGCTTTTTAAGTGAGTAATTCCTACCTCCTTAGCTATATGAGAAGCTACAGGAAGCTGATCTCCTGTAAGCATATACACTTCTATTCCTTGTTTTTGTAGTTTTTCTATCGCCAGTGCAGAAGTATCTTTTACCTTATCAGCCATAAAGATAAGAGCCAGAATACGTTGTTCATCAGCAAGTCCTACTAAGCTACCTTGTGACTGATAATGATTTATTTTTTCCCTAAAATCATCTGATAAAAATACACCATATTCTTCTAACCAAGAAAGATTTCCCACACGATAATATTTTCCTTCTACCAGAGCCTCTACTCCTGCTCCAGAAATCTCCTTCACTTGAGTTAAGATAATGGGAGATGTTTCTTTCCAATGTGCTACTATTGCCTGAGCTAAAGGATGTGAAGAGTGTTGTTCCATCGTATAGAGAATAGGCAGATCCCTATCTTTATTTTCCCAAAAATCTTGTACCACTGTAGGGCTTCCTTGAGTGATTGTCCCTGTTTTGTCTAATATTATTGCATTTATTTTGCTTGCTAGTTCTATACTTTGTGCATCTTTGATAAGGATACCATTCTCAGCTCCTTTCCCTATACCTACCATAATAGCTGTAGGTGTTGCCAATCCTAAAGCACAAGGACAAGCTATCACCAAAACACTCACAAAAGCCTGCAATCCGTGTGAAAATCCATTCTCTTTGTCTAATAACATCCATAAGAAAAAAGAAATTATAGCAATCATTATAACAATAGGAACAAAAATACCCGCTATTTTATCGACTAATTTCTGTACAGGAGGCTTAGTTCCTTGTGCATCCTCTACCGCTTTAATAATAGAAGAAAGTAAAGTATGTTCTCCCACTTTCTCAGCTCGCATTTGGATAGCTCCTTGTCCATTGGTAGTCCCTGCAAAAAGAGCATTTCCTATTACTTTTCTCACAGGAAGGGGCTCTCCTGTAATCATACTTTCATCTACATAAGTCTCTCCCTCAGTTACAATACCATCTACAGGTATTTTTTGCCCTGATTTCACTAAAAGAATTTCTCCTTTCTGGACATTTTCTATGGGAACCTCTTCCCAATTTTCATTCTTACGAACATATACTATAGTTGGCTTAAGCCCCATTAATTTACGAATTGCTTGAGAAGTACGTCCCTTAGCCGATTCTTCCAGCATTCTTCCTAATAAAATAAAGGAAACTATCATTACAGCCGATTCAAAATACAGATGAGGAGCTATACCATATCGTTCCCAAAAGCTCCTAAAAACAAGACTTGAAAGGCTATAAAGGTAAGCCACTGAGATACTCAAAGCCACCAGAGTATCCATATTTGCCGAACGATGCTTAAGCTGATTATAAGCTCCTTTAAAGAATTTTTTACCAAAGAAAACCAAACCTATAGTAGCCAATAATGCTTGAAACCAATCACTATAAGGAAAATGCAAATGAAACATAGAAATCAGAAAAACAGGAAGAGAGCAACACACACTTCCCCAAAAAGTACGTTGCAAAGCCTTATAATGTTCCTCCTCCCTTTGCTGAAGTATCTCTTGGTTCACAGGAGTAATTACCAGCCCATAACCTGCCTCTTCTACTTGATGCTTAAGGACTTTTGCAGAGGTTATTGAAGCATCAAATGTAATTGTAGCTTTTCCATTGGCGTAATTTACACTTGCTTCCTTCACTCCTTTTGCCTGTTGTAACACTTTCTCCACAGCCACAGCACAGGAAGCACACATCATTCCTTCAATAGGATATTGTTCTTTTTGCATTATTAATC
>CAJPPS010000154.1 GCA_905372595.1 uncultured Capnocytophaga sp.
AGTTATTGTACTAATTCAATCTAAGATGTCATATTTATTTTAAGATAGGACAAAGTTTCTGTAACCATCATTATGCTTATTAAAGATGTTTCTACACTTCAACTTATAAGGTTTATTCCTGTAATTTCTTCTTTCTTAGGAAAGATACGAATCCTAATATAAGGACGAAAATTACCGCATAATATACAAAATTAGGAGTGATTACTTTCTCTCCACTAGCATAACTATGTAAGCCTGATAGATAGAAATTTACTCCAAAATAGGTCATCAGGATACTAGCAAAAGCCACTACACTAGCAAAATTGAATCCCCAAACTCCTCGTAAAGAAGGAACAATACGCATATGAATGACAAAGGCATAGACCATAATACTCACCAGAGCCCAAGTCTCCTTAGGATCCCAACCCCAGTAACGTCCCCAGCTCTCATTAGCCCATTGTGCTCCCAAGAAATTACCTATGGTAAGCATAATAAGCCCTACAGTCAAAGCTAGTTCATTGACGATAGTAAGTTCGTCCATCACTAGTTTGATTTTATCCTTATTCTTTTTAGTTGTGAAGATAATCAGGAATAGATTTATAACCCCCAGAATCATTCCTAAAGCAAAGGGTCCATAGCTTCCTACAATCACTGCCACGTGGAGCATTAACCAATAACTATTCAGTACAGGCTGAAGATTACCTATAGAGGGGTCAAGCCAATTCCAATGAGCTATCATTAGAATCATAGAGGTAACAAAGGCTGTAGAAGCAAGGCTTAAAGGAGAACGCCGAGCAAAACATAACCCAATTCCCATTGTAGCCCACGCCACATAAATCATACTTTCGTAGGCATCACTCCAAGGAGCGTGTCCTGAGATATACCATCGGAAAGCAAGACCTGTGGTATGCAGAACAAAGAGAAAGAACAGTAACCATGTGCAGAGTTTTGTAACGAAAGCTAAAGATTTTCTATCTTTAAATATTCTGATAATCAATATGATGAACATTAAGGAGCCTATATATAAATACCAGCTAAATAGGCTTTTGAATACATCATATTTATTATAAAGAATCTCAGCTTCAATTTTTTTCTCAGAAGGCATTACATTTTTACCTATGGCTCCTTGGTATTCCTTTAAAAGATTTAGGACTTGGTCTGCTTGAGTATAGTCTCCTGTCTCTGTTGCCTCTTTTAAGGAATATAAGTACCATCGGAAAGAATTTTTAATAAAACCTTCTTCCAAAGTATCCTTAGCATAATGTGGGTTCTGATAGATGTCCATAGGAGCAATCCACTTGTTATTATTAAGGGTGTCCTTTAAGGGAAAAATACGTAACATACTTCCCGAAAGAGCACGTTCTAATAAATGGATTTTCATATCCACTTCTTTGAATTCTTTCTGGAATTGGTTAGGGTTATTGGTCGCATAGGCTTCTCTAAGATAAGGTTCTAGCTTGTTCTGATAGTTCTCGTCCAAGAAGTCCAAAGCACGGATACGTTTCTTTCCCTTTTCTACTCCTAATATATTGTGTAGACTATCATTATTTTTTTTTACATAGAAAAAATCTATATTATACCAAAGTTGCCGATTTAGGAGCATTGATAGGAATACCTGATTGGCATCTAGACCTTTGTAAGTGTCGGCTTTGCTTACTTTTCGTAATAGTTCAGAAGCAAAAGTATTCACAGGTTTCATACGGCCATCTTCATCTTGAATCACCAAGTGTGCAAAGCGGTCAGCGTGAGCTTTATCTACAGTGTTGGCTTTCAAGAGAGAATCTATTTCCTTGGGAGAAAGTTCAAAGGAATTATGCTGAGCATATGCTCCTCCCCAGAAGAGTAATAAGGCAATGCTTAGAAGACCTTTACGCTTTTGCTGCAATTTCTTGAGCTTTTGGCTTAGTTGAACAAAACGTGTTTTTCCGAAGAACATACTGGCTATAAGTCCAATATATAGGAGGGTATAGCCTATATAGGTCAGTAGTGTTCCCCAATAGTCGTGATTGACAGATAGGATTGTTCCTTGTTCATCAGGATAAAAATTAGCCTGAAAGAAGCGATATCCCTTATAATTAAGAATATGATTCATATAGATATCCTGTTTGAAAGTTTCTTCAGGAGCAGTTACAGTAACCTTACTCTTGAAAGATGAATAACTACGTTCAGTACCAGGGTATTTGTCAGCAATAAAATCATTGAGCTTGATCTTGAAAGGAAGTGGTGTGCGTATGGAACCATAATTTAGATGGAAAGTAAGCCCTCCTACCTCTACAGATGTAGGAGGATTAATCACATCTCGCCTACCTAATACACCTATAACTTTGCTTTCTCCAGCAGAGGTGATTCGTAATATAACAGCACTTTCATCGGAAGGAGTTTTTCTTTCTGTAGGAATAGAGGATAGTTCCATTTTTCCTTTTGTAAGAGGCTCAGGAAGTACGAATTGCATTCCAGCGAGGTTGTAAAGCCTTCTGTAATGGAGTTCTTGAAGACTATCTTTGGCAACAGGATAAATCTTTTGGTCTGTCATCGTCATAGAACTTCCAATAAAGGGGCTATAAATATAGCTTCCCTCAGAGGTTATTTGTAAATTGATGGCTCCAGGAATAGGGTTATTCAAAGAAAAAAGCATACCGTGTAAGGTTTCGGTAGTTCCTGATTTGAGGTAATGAGTATGTCCTTGACTTCCTGCAGAACTCTCCACAATTTTTAGATAATCCTCACCTTGAGGGTCTTCTACGAAAGCTTCTTCAGCATTGGCAATGAATTTTTCAAGCTCTATACGGAAATCTTTCCCTTTGAAGTCTGAAATCCAACTGTAGGAGTTGGAAGTAAATTCAGAGAAAAGAACTTTTGTCTGCTTAGCTCTGCGTAAGGGTTGTCCTTCATAGGTTCCATCTACTTGGGCAGTGATATAAGTGTGCTCAGAGGTGTAGAAGTCGGACTCTTCACCCTCGCGCAGGGCGAGCTTACCTTCATCACTGATATAGCGGGTTATCCCAGCTCCCACAATAATGAATATCCAAGAGGCGTGTAGGATAAAAACTGCCCAGTTTTCTCGCTTTAGGAGGCGATATCGCCCAATATTCCCAATGAAATTCACTACAAAAAGGAACATAATCAGTTCGAACCACCAGGCGTTATAGATCCATATTTTGGCAGTATCAGTATTATACCAAGTTTCTATAAAAGTCCCCATACCAAGAGCGGCTCCATATACTAAAAAAAGCACTGCCATTAGGCGTGTGGAAATGAGGATTTGTGTGAGTTTTCTAAGCATTTTCTATATTTTTCCTAAGGGGCAAAAATACGAAAATAATGACAAATGACAAATGACAAATAACAAATAATTTAGTACCTTTGCCCAAAAGAATAGAAATATGAGAAAAACTATTTTCATACTTATCTATTATCTTTGTTGTATAGGGTGTACTTCTCAAAAAACAACTCTATCACAATACAAGGAAGAGATAATAACAAAGATTCCCAATGAATCCTCACTCAAAGGGCGAGTAAAGCACTATAAAGAGAGTAATTATGCCCCTATTTGGGAAAGATTATCTCCTCAAGATTCTACGTTCTCCCGATGGAGTGAGACGCCCTACTTTGTGATAGAATATTTCCTCGATCCTAAAGGAAATATATTAAAGGAGTATCAGCAGATAAAAGAGCCTTCAGATTCCTTATATGATATCTCAGAAAATCAATATTTATATGATGAAAAAGGAAAATTGATACAAAAAATATCTAAAGAAGGATATTTTCCTAAAATAAAAGATAATGAATATAAGTATATATATTATACAAACTACATTTATGATGATAAAAATAGACTGGTAGAGGAAGAAAAATGCTCTAAAGATTTATTGAATGGAGAAAAAATTATTTATACTTACGATAATCATAATAATATTATAGAAAAAATATCGTTTAATGATGAAAATAATCATTTCTATAGAGAAATATATGATTACAATACTGAAAATCTAAAAACAAATTATAGAAAGGAATATATAATAAATGGATATAAAGATAAAATAAAAGAAAATATATGGAAATATAATAAATCAGGTAATATTGATGAAGAATATGTATATGAATTAAGTTCAACACAATATGAAGA
>CAJPPS010000155.1 GCA_905372595.1 uncultured Capnocytophaga sp.
AAAGGAGTTAGCTTCAAAAAAGAAGGAGATAACAATTTAGTAAACGTTGATTTTCAAGATGGTCTAAAAATAATTAGAATAACGGCATCTTCATTGTACATTCTGTATACTACAGATGGAAAGACTTGGACTGCTAACGCAAGCAGGTAGTTCTAAAAAATAAACATCTAATAAAAATCCTCGAAAAGTATTCTTTTTCGAGGATTTTTCGTTATAAAATGGATTTCAATATTACAAGTAATAGTCGTTTATTTTTTTCTCTTTGATATATGCTCTTTTACTTATTACTACTTCTTTTTAAATATCAAATTTATCAAGAATAAAATAACAATAGCTCCAACAGCTCCTGTCAATATAGAACCAATCAATCCTTCTCCAAGAGAGATTTTTAAAACACTTCCTAAAAGCCAATATCCAACACTACTTCCAATAAGACCAACAATGATATTCCCAATAAGACCTAATCCGCTACCTTTGTAAATAGTTGCTCCTAACCAACCTGCGATAGCTCCAATAATAAGAGTTGCAATAATTCCCATAAATTTAAATATTAAATTAGAGTACAAAGATAGGAATTATATATAAAAAAAACAAATAAAAATTACAAAAGGGTTCTACAATTCTAAATCTTTCATTTGTTTTTCTATAGAAAAATCTTGTATCAGAAAAATTACAATTCTTAAAAAAATTAGCAATATAGAGGTCTTAGAAATCGGTAGAATTCTTAATGGAAATATGAGTTTTAAAAGGGAATTTTCAGGCGAAAAAATGAAATATAAAAAATAGCAAGCCGAACCCGAACTTAGAGTTACGGATTGTCTTGCCCTAATCGGGTTAAAACACTGGTAATAAATAAGTTATATCAATGAATATAAAAAATTATATGTAAGAAATATGTAAGATTATATGTAAGAAATTTATAAATACTTGACAATCAATTTTATTATATATGTAATGTTTATGTAAGAAATATATAAGGAGGTACTTTCCCTTGATAACTAATAATAAGTGAATATTTTAACCTAAAAAGAAAAAAATGCCCGTGCGGGGGGTGGGTCACCCCTGACAATTTACTAGCAGAAAAACGCCTGTACGGGAGGCGAGTCGCCTCGGACAATTATAAATGCCCGTGTGGGGGTGAGTCACCCCTGACAATTTTTTAACCTCAAAAAGAAAGAAAATGCCCGTACGGCTTCGTACCCCCTGACAATTATTTTTATAACACTCTTAAAGAAAAAAATCGCCCGTGTGGCTTCACACCGGCTTCGCACCTCGTACTCTCTTTGAGTACCAATATAATACGACTTTAACGCTCTATTAACTACACAAAAAGCGGTTTTTTCTTGTTTTTGCCGAGGGAATGTCGTACCTTTGCCTTGTGGAAGTCCAGAAAGCTGACTGCCTGATATTGAGGTATTCAGCTGAAAAGATGCCCGCAATACCATACACTATAACCTAACTATAACTATAAATTCACTTATTATCTATGTTGGTCTTAACGCCCTACTGGCTCTCTAAAGTACTGAGAGCCATTGACTCTGCTATTGCTTCAGTAGATCAAGAATTCTTACGCCCCTATGAGGCAGCGCCCTTTTACCCTCGAGAAATCTACAGTGAGGACGAGCGCATATACATCCGATTCCTTGCCTATCCTAATTATGAAATCTGGCCTAATAAGCGTGTAGTAACCTCCTTTGAGGCGGACTACATACGCATCTATATCGATGGAAATGAACGCGATTGGTCGGCTTTTCGTAAGTCGGTGTATTATAAAATACAACAGTTTGTTCGCAATGCGTATACTTTTGATGACTAATCCCCCTGACAATTATTTTTTTTATTTCTAGTAAAAAAACGCCTGTACGGGAGGCGGGTCGCCCCTGACAAATATTTTTTAACCTCAAAAAGAAAGAAAATGTCGGTGGGACTCGCACCTGCTGGCGCAAGCTTGTAGCTTGTGCCCCTTATGGTAGAGCTTTAAGCTCTCTTCTATATAAGCACGAGCAGAATGCTCGCGCTAGCGGAGGGAGGCGAGTCGCCTCAGACAATTTACTAGCAGAAAAATGCCCGTGTGGCTTCACACCGGCTCGCACCCTCGGACAAATATTTTTAAACCTCAAAAAGAAAAAAATCGCCCGTGTGGCTTCACACTTTATGAAAAAAGAAACTTTTATATTCTACAAAGACTGGGCAAACGTCCTTAACGACCTGCCCGATACCATACAGCTGGAAATCTACCAAGCTATCACCGCCTATGCCTTTGGCACCGCCCCTAAGGAGCTCTCTCCGCTGGCGAGTGTCGCCTTTGCCTTTATCAAGCAGACCATCGACCGAGATATAGAAAAATACCTCTCGGTATCCCAAGCCCGTAGCCAAGCTGGAAAAAAAGGAGGCAGACCCTTGAAAAACAAAAACTTACAAGAGGACAAAAAGCCCCTCCCGAAGAAGGCTAACCCCTCCACCCCGAAGGATACACCCCAAGAGAGCTCCCGTATAAAAGAAGAGGGATTTAATCAGGGGAAAGAAAATTTTTCTGCAAAGGAGGAGGAGAGAGCGTTTTTTTCTGGAGACAATGCCGTCCCTCAAGATAGGGAAAGCACTGCTACAGGAGGCTTTACACCCCCTACTATCGCCGAGATAGAAGCCTACTGCCGAGAGCGGGGCAATGGCATCTCTGGGGCGCTCTTCTATGAGTTCTATAGCGCTAGAGACTGGCAGATGGGCTCCCAGCCTATGAAAAACTGGAAGGCTGCCGTTCATTCGTGGGAACAGCGAGAGGCTCAAGAAGCACAGAAACAGTCTAAAAACTGGAAAAGCTCAGCGTTCCAAGCTAGCTATGCTTCTGCTGGAGGAAATGGAAATTTCACCCGTCAGAATGCTTGCCACGAACCTTATGTATGCGGACGACAGACTGCCTCGGATATCCTCGCTAACCTGCAAGGCTGGTAAAATTTTTTTATCCCTAGGAGGCGGGTCGGTGCGAACCGCACAGGTAATTATTCTTATAACACTCTTAAAGAAAAAACGCCCGTGTGGGAGGCGGGTCGCCTCTGACAATTATTTTAACTAAAAAACGCCCGTGTGGCTTCACACCTCGTGCCTAGTATTCACAGAGCTTCAAGCTCTTCTCTATAATAACCACGAGCTACAAGCTCACGCCAGTAGGGATAAAAAAGGTTTCTCTTCTAATGTTTCTAAATTGAGTGTGCTAAGGTTGTAATTTTTATCTATCAACAGCAATGAATTGTTGAGAAACTGACTAAACCCTACTCTTCTTCCTAATTTGTACTTTTTATATGAAAAATCATTGCGATTGATGATGAATAACCACTCGCCATCTATCAAATAAACCCCTATGTAATCAAGATGATCTGAAAGACATATTGAAAAAAGTGTTTTGCCATTAAGCTTTTCTTTTTCTTTAAAATTGATACGCCAAACTTCCTTGTCTTCATTGTTCATATACACTAAGATATTACTGCCTAAATAGTAGTAACCTTTGTTGTCGCAAGCTACTTTACAATCAAATATACGTATTTTTTTATCAGTAGGTACGGCTGAGAACGCAAGTGTATCAAAGTTGAATTTGTACAGATTAGGCTGTTTGAAAGCACTAAAATAAACCGAATTGCTCTCAGGATGATAAGCAGTGTTACCCCATTGTGTTTTTTCGTCGAGAGTAGCTATTACTTTACCCGTTTCGGCATCTACACAAAAAGGGTTTCCATAAATATTCTTATAAATATTGCTTTCAGTTACTGAAAACACTTTACTACCTTCTCTATCAAGACAAGGACAGATAAAAGTATGATTATAAATGGTATTTGTTATAGTTTTTTTATCAATATCAACTATAAGTAAAGGTTCATTAGTGCCGATAGAGCGAGAAATGGCTATGATTTTCCCGTTATCAGCTACTGCCCTAACCATATAATCCTTGTATAAAGAGTCTTTTAGCACACAAAATGCTTTTTCTTTATCAAAATCCTGACACCAAATACCCTCTTTCCCAAAGTAGTATCCACGCCAAAAATACATTCGTCTGTTAGTAAAATCTGTAATTATAC
>CAJPPS010000156.1 GCA_905372595.1 uncultured Capnocytophaga sp.
TTGCAAGAGTGTCTGCCCTGTACCTAACATATCGTGAAATTGCTTGGGAAAAGCCCAAGTACTTACAGGCCAAAAGCGAGAACCAATACCCCCCGCCATAATAATGGCATAGTGATTCTTATTCATCAAGATCTAGATATTATCGTTTTTTTATTACCCATTCTCCTTTTTCTAGTAAGGGAATAGCTTGTTTGTATTTCATTTCTTTGGTTTGCCCGTTTAGGATATTCTGAATGATTACTTTATCATTTCTTCCTATTTTAGGCTGATCTCTTACAATAGGGTCTGTTACTTGAGTGGAGGCAGAAGCTTTTTCTCCAACTTCTCTATTTTGTTGAGCTAGTTCATCGGAATTGAGAACTTCTTCTTTGGAAGTTTGTAGGTTTTCAGGGTTCTTTCTTACTTCATGAGCCTCTTGAACAGAATTTTCTGTGGTTGGAAGCTGAGCATGAAATAGAAAAGCAACAATTTCTTTATTGACTCTTTCAATCATTCCTTTGAAGAGTTGATAAGCCTCAAGCTTGTAAATAAGTAAAGGGTCTTTCTGTTCGTGAGTAGCTAGCTGAACGGATTGCTTGAGTTCATCCATCTGTCTGAGATGTGTTTTCCAAGCATCATCTATAATTGCTAGAGAAATATTTTTCTCAAAGTCGGTAATAATTTGCTTTCCTTCGCTTTCATAAGCCTCTTTTAGGTCAGTAGTGATGTTAAGTCCCTTTTGTCCATCAGTAAAAGGAATTACAATACGTTCAAACTGATTACTTTGATCCTCATATACATTTTTAATTACAGGATAAGCGATAGAAGCATTACGCTCCATACGTTCGTTGTAAGAGGAAAGAAGCTTTGGATAGAGTGTTCTTAGTAAATCTTTAATAGACTTTCTGTGGAATTCATCTTCAGAAGCTTCAGGTTTTGTACCAAAATATTTGAAATACTCATATTCAAAATTTTTATAATCATTTCCGGGCTTATTACTTTCTAGTACAGCTTCACAAGTATCATAAATGATATTAGCAATATCCACTTGTAGTCGCTCTCCATAGAGTGCGTGCCGACGACGCTTGTAGATAACCTCACGTTGTGCATTCATTACATCATCATATTCGAGAAGGCGCTTACGAATACCAAAGTTATTTTCTTCTACTTTCTTTTGAGCTTTTTCTACATTCTTAGTGATAATAGGGTGTTCTAATACTTCACCTTCTTTCAGTCCTTGCCCTAATCGATCAAGGAACTTCACGGCACGTTCCAAACCGTAAAGACGCATTAGGTTGTCCTCAAAAGATACGAAGAATTTTGAGCTACCAGGATCTCCTTGACGACCAGAACGCCCTCTTAGCTGCCTATCTACACGACGGGAATCGTGCCTTTCGGTACCAATAATAGCCAAACCACCTGCTTCTTTTACTTCATCAGTGAGCTTGATGTCAGTACCACGACCAGCCATATTGGTGGCAATAGTTACCACACCCTTCTTACCTGCCTCAGCTACAATTTCAGCCTCTTTTTTGTGTAATTTAGCATTAAGAACATTATGAGGAATGTTACGTAACTTAAGCATACGGCTTAGAAGTTCTGATACCTCCACAGAAGTAGTACCAATAAGTACAGGCCTTCCAGCTTGAGAAAGACTTACTACCTCCTCAATAACAGCATTATATTTTTCACGTTTGGTTCTGTAGATTTGATCATTTTGGTCACGACGTGCAATGGGACGGTTGGTAGGAATCTCCATTACATCTAGTTTGTAGATTTCCCAAAACTCTCCAGCCTCTGTGGTTGCAGTACCTGTCATTCCAGATAGCTTTCGGTACATACGGAAATAATTCTGAAGAGTGATGGTTGCATAGGTCTGGGTGGCCGCTTCTATCTGTACATTTTCTTTGGCTTCAATAGCCTGATGTAATCCATCGGAATAACGACGTCCATCCATAATACGACCTGTCTGTTCATCAACAATAAGAACTTTATTATCAATAACGACATATTCAATATCCTTCTCAAATAGTGTATATGCCTTGAGAAGCTGATTGACGGTATGAATACGTTCACTTTTTTCACCAAATTCTTGGTATAACTTATCTTTTAGCGCATTTTCTTCTTCTATAGGGAGATTTTGCTTTTCAATATTAGCAATTTCAGCACCAATATCAGGCATTACGAAGAAATTTTTGTCCTCTCCTTGTGACATTTCGTTAATACCCTTATCAGTAAGTTCTATTTGATTATTTTTTTCATTAATTACAAAAAGAAGATCTTCATCTATTTTATGCATCTCACGATTATTATCCTGCATATAATAGTTTTCTGTTTTTTGTAGAAGCTGTTTCATCCCTTCTTCACTAAGGAACTTAATAAGAGCTTTGTTCTTAGGAAGTCCTCGGTGCACTCGTAATAAGAGGACGCCTCCGTCCTTGGTATTTCCTTCAGATATAAGCTTTTTGGCTTCTGCTAATACATTGGTTAGGTGCTTGCGTTGCTTCTCTACTAAGGCTTCTACGGCAGGTTTGAAGAGGTCAAATTCGTGAAATTCTCCACGAGGCATAGGACCTGATATAATCAATGGGGTACGAGCATCATCAATAAGCACAGAATCCACCTCATCCACAATGGCATAATTATGAGGACGTTGTACTAGTTCGTCAGGTGTATGAGCCATATTATCACGTAGATAATCAAAACCAAACTCATTATTTGTTCCGTAGGTAATATCAGCAGCATAAGCCATTCTTCTTCCTAGAGAATTAGGCTGGTAGTTATCAATACATTCTACTTTAAGTCCGTGAAATTGGAAAAGAGGTGCCATCCAAGCACTATCTCGGCGTGCCAAGTAGTCATTGACGGTAACTAAGTGTACACCATTTCCTGTAAGTGCATTGAGGTAAAGAGGTAGGGTAGCCACAAGGGTTTTACCTTCACCAGTCTGCATTTCCGCAATTTTTCCTTGATGAAGAGCTATTCCTCCAATGAGCTGTACATCATAATGAACCATATCCCAAGTAATGGCTTTTCCTGCAGCATCCCAAGAGTTTTTCCACAGAGATTTCTCTCCTTCAATGGTTACATAGTCTTTTAGAGAGGCTAGTTCTCTATCATAAGGAGTTGCCGTTACCTCTATTGTGGAATTATCTACAAAGCGTTGAGCTGTTTCCTTCATCACAGCAAAAGCCTCAGGCAGGATTTCGTTAAGGGTTTTCTCACCAGCTTTGTAAGCCTCATCGGTTAATTTATCTATTTCAGTATAAAAATCTTCTTTTTGGTCGATGTTCTCTGTGGTGTCAGCTTGTGCTTTCAGGGCTTGTATTTTTTCCTGATATACTTCACGGGCTTTATGAATACGCTCCTTGAACTCTATAGTCTTGGCTCGTAATTCATCATTAGTTAATGATTTATATTGCGCTTGATGGTTGTTAATTTTTGCTACCAAAGGCGCGATTTCTTTCATATCTTTTTTAGCCTTGTCACCGACAAAGATTTTTATTAGTGAACTTACAATACTCATAGAATGTATGATTGATTAATATTAAATTTTAAAAAACAAATAAATTATGCAAAAAATATACCATAATTATTTTAGCTGACAAAAGTACAAAAATTATCTATATATCAGCTTAAAAAACTGACATTTTTTCTGAAATTGTCAGTTTAAGCAATGAGGAAAAGCTTTAATATTTTGTAACATACTGATTAGTAGCGAGAATGGTTATTTTTTCTTGATCTAACAAAAGGGTAAGTACGTGTAGGATTTCCCATTCATAATAGGAAGAAGCTAAGCAAATTTCCTGTGAGGACATAGGATGATAGGCTATAAGAGCTAAAATTTCTTCAGAAATTGCCTTTATCTGCTCCTTTGAGAGGTTCTTCTGCTTGCTTTCTATACAATGAGAGCAGATACCGCAAGGTATTCCTAATTTTTCTCCAAAATAGTTGAGTAAAAATTGTTCATTACATACTTTTTCCTCTTCTATATACCTAAGAACATCATTGCATTGTTCTACTTTATGCTGATTATACCATTTTACTGGAGGAGAGATATAGTTAATGGCTG
>CAJPPS010000157.1 GCA_905372595.1 uncultured Capnocytophaga sp.
ATGAAGATTTTAATATTTTCTCTATTTTACGAATGGAAACAGATGAAGTGAACACTCATTCTCGCTTTATTTCAGAACTACTTAATCCTAAGGGAAGTCATTTTCAAGAAGAGAAATTTTTAGAATTATTTATAAAATACTTCAATGATCTAAGGAGAATAGAAGATAATAATAATTTTTTAAATTCACCCATAGAGTTAAATCCTAAAAAGTCAGTTGTTGAAGTAGAAAAATATATAGCTCCTAAAACCAAAGAAGAAGGGGGACGGTTAGATATTGCTATCTCTGAAGGTAAAGAAAACTTTATCTGTATTGAGAACAAAATATATGCAGGGGAGCAGGAAAATCAGATGGAAAGATATTACAACTATGCTAAAAAATCAGCTAAGCAGCATCATATTTTTTTCTTAACGCTTTTTGGGGATAAACCTAATAGTATATCTAGTGAAGATTGTATTATCTATAACATCTCTTATGAAAAACATATTGTAGAGTGGCTTGAACTTTGTAAAAAAGAAGTTGCTGACAATGCTATTATTAGAGAAACTATTAACCAATACATCAACCTTATCAAAAAACTCACCAATCAAACTATTAACAAAGAAATGGAAAAAGATATTCAAGACCTCATTCTAAAAAACTATAGTGAAAGCAGTCTTATCTACAAAAGTTTTGAAAAGGCTATTTATACACCTATTAATGCTATTATTGAGAATTTAAGTCATAAAATCTCAAACTTTTTACAAGTTGAAAACTCTAAGTGGCATATTTTCCATACAGGTACTCTTAATAACTTAGGTGATAGAGGTAGAATATTTATAAAACCTAAGTTTTTTAAGGATGATGGTAGTATTGCTATAGAAGAGTTTAATCCCTTAACAAATAATCATCATTTTGGACATAGAGTGTTTTATGGAATATTCAACAAAAATGAGTACCTCCAGCTTCCTTTTCATCTGTCCTATCCAGAAAACAAGAAATACGGATGGTTAAATTATGAATTTTGTCCTATTTTTGAAGGTATTGAATTAAAAACTGACGAAGATAACTTCATTGATTTGCTTACTAATGAGACTAAAAAGCAGGAACTAACTGAGCACTTATACGAGAGTTTTATTCAGTACTTTGAAAAATATGCTGAGGACTATTTAAACTTTCTCAATGGTGAACAATTAGACCTTACCAACTTCTTAAATAATCCAGTAAAAAAACTAAAAAACATCAATCTCCCTGAGATTTATTGTCTTTTTGAGGATACATTCAATATCAGCAATTATAAGAATGTTACTGAAAAATGGATTTATAATAATCGCTGTTTTGTTGTTGATTTTAATAATAGATTAGCTTGTGATCTCTATATAGAAAACGAAGAGATGTTTTTAGATTGCCTTCATAGAGACAATAAAGATATCAAACATTTAATCCCTACTAATTATGAAATAAGACCTGATACTCGTTATAGATTTTTTCTTAAGGGGGAAACTTTAGCGCAAAAATTCAAAGACTTTGAAGATAATTACATTAACTTCATAGATAATAAAATGGTCTGATATTAATCTTTATTATATATAACTAGGGTGTCCGAAAAGTTTTATTTACGTGGGCGTTTGCAAAACGCCCCTACATAATGTACTCTAAAAGTAATTGATTATCAGAGTAATCAACTTTGCCAAAATTTCAGACTTTGGCAAAATGTAGTGACACAAAAGTAGTTTTGAGACTTTTTGGACAGCGCCATTTTTTTCAAAAAACACCAACATCGGTCATAGTTTGTCCATTTAATATTGTATCTTTGCAGTATTATTTCTAAAGTTATACAATGAATCTTTATTTAGACGACCTCCGCCCTACTCCTGAAGGCTTTGAGCGCGTGTATTCTTACTCTGACTTTGTAGCTTACCTCAAGTGCAAAGGATTGCCTGATTTTATCTCGTTTGACCACGATTTGGGCGAAGAGTTTTCTGGCTATGATTGTGCCAAATATTTGCTGGATTATTGTTTAGACCGTCAGTTGCCTTTGCCCAATTTTGTATTACATAGCCAAAACCCTGTAGGTAAGGAAAATATAGAACGACTGTTAGCAAATTTTAAAAAGAATATAGAATTTTAATAAATAAAACTATGGCAAAAAAAGAACAACTCATTCGCTTAGTATATATTGTAAAAGCTCTTGAAAAAGCTCCTCAAGAGGGGCTTAGCTATCAGGAAATCTATGATTTTCTAAAGCGCAAACACGAAGATAAAGACTGTGAAAAATTTAGCTTTTCAGAAAAAACTTTCCAGAGGGACAGAGGCTTATTGCAGGATATTTTTATGATTTGCATTGCTCCTAAAGGGAAAGGCAAATGGGGCATCGAGGAGAATGAACTCACAAATCGTTATGCTATTTTTGATAATATATTACTAGTGGATGCCTATCGTCGCACTAAGGAGATGCAGGAGGTACTTCTTTTTGAGCAACAAGAAAAAACACTGGGTTTGCATTACATTGAAGAGATTATTGAGGCTATCGAAAAACATCGCACCCTACGCTTCGTGTATACCAAGTTTTGGGAAGGAGTACCCCACTTGCGAGAGGTGATTCCGTATGCCTTAAAGGAATACAAACGCAGATGGTATCTTATTGCTGAAGACTACCAAGGTGATAACCGGATCAAAACCTTTGGTCTAGACCGTATCTCTCAATTAGAAATCACACAAACCAAAGTACAACATAAAAAAGTAGATATAGAAACTCTTTTCAAAAATTCTTATGGAATAACAATTGATACAGAAACACTTCCACAGGAAATCATCTTATCTTTTGATTATCAGCAAGGACAATACATTAAGACCCTCCCCTTACATCCCTCACAAGAAGTATTGATAGATAATGAAAAAGAAGTGCGTATCCGCTTACGGCTTATCCCTAATTATGACTTTGTGATGGATATATGTGCCCGTAGCCTGTATGTAAAAGTAATTTCACCGTCTTCATTAGCCAAAGAAGTGAAGGGATACCTCAAAGAAGCCTATGAGCAATATCTATCTTAACCTATTATTTCAACCGATTTATTACCATTTATATTATGCTTATCCAATACTGTTCTGACCTACATCTAGAATTTGAAGACAACCTCAATTGGCTTGATAACAACCCTATTGAGCGAGTAGGAGACATTCTTATCATTGCAGGAGACTTGTGTCCGTTTGTAAACCTTTCTCGGAATATTTATAAAAGTGAAGTAGCCGATTTATGTCGAGGTTTTGAGAAAGTTTTCTGGATTCCAGGGAATCACGAATACTACCTCTTCACCCACCATTATGCCAGCACCCGCTATGAACAACCCCTCAAAGAAGTTCCCAACCTTTTCCTAGTAGATAATTACACGGAGACCATAGGGCGTACTCGGCTAATTCTTTCTACAATGTGGAGTCATATCCATAAGAAAAATGAAAAGGCTGTCCTTTATGGAATGAACGATTTTCGTTATATTACAGTACAAAATACTGAGGAAAGCAACGAAATAGAATCTCTTACCATAAAAGACTATAATTACTTTAACAAAGTTGCGGTTCGCTTTCTCAAGGAAGAGATAAAAAAGGCTTCCAAGGCAAAAAAAGCAAGAGAAATTAACCATATTATAGTAGCTACTCATTATGTCCCTACCAAACAAAACTATCCAGAAATATATGCAGGAAGCTCCCTTAATGATGCTTTTGCTATGGAACTGGAGGATCTTATTACTAAAAACCCTATAGACTATTGGATTTATGGACATCATCATTTCAACCAACCTAATTTCAAAGTAGGAAATACCCAATTACTTACTAACCAGTTAGGATATGTAATGAGAGAAGAACACGAAGGATTTTCGTGGGATTGTGCCATTGAAGTTTAAATCTAGCGTATATTTTTATTAATACGAGTTTAAGATTTACACTAATGGAGCAATTTATCATAAGCAATAGGCTCTATTTACATTACACTTAAAATTTTTATTTTTATCAATATCTTTTTGTAAAAAATGTATTTTCTGATGAATATATTCATTTTTTTTGTAT
>CAJPPS010000158.1 GCA_905372595.1 uncultured Capnocytophaga sp.
CTTGATTACAACGCCTTTAGATATGCCTATATAGGATATCAGAATATGAAAATCCAGAATAAACTCAATGAGAAACGGCTACTTTCTATTATTGATTTTACCAAAAATAGTAGCCAGAAGCGCTTTTATACTATTGATTTAGAGAATCAGCTGATTCTATATCATACTTTTGTAGCCCACGGAAAAAAAACAGGTATAGAGACTGCTACTTATTTCTCTGACAAAAATGATTCCAATAAAAGTAGTCTAGGATTCTATGTTACAGGGAAAACTTACAATGGCGATGCTGGATTCAGTCTAAAGTTACACGGTGATGAAAGAAATTATAATTCTAACGCCTATAAAAGAGGAATTGTTATTCATACGGCTGAGTATATGGATGAGTCTTTTCTAAAGAAAAATGGACGCTTTGGGAGAAGTCTAGGCTGTCCTGTGCTTCCTGCCTCTATATACAAAGATGTCATTGAGACTATTAAAGAAGGTACATTAGTTTTCGCTTATTATAATAACAAGCAATATCTTTCTTCCTCTAAATACTTGAAGATAAATAATCTCACTGAAAGCGGTCTTTACTAATGATAATACAAGAAGTTATAGATTTCCTAGAAGAGACTACTCCTTTAGCATATGCCGAAGGATTTGATAATGTAGGCTTATTAGTAGGAGATACTAATAATGTGGTTACAGGAGTTCTGGTTACACTGGATACACTGGAGGAAGTAGTACAGGAGGCAATTGACAAAAATTGTAACCTCATTATAAGTTTCCATCCTATTATTTTCCAAGGTCTTAAAAAGCTCACCGGAAAAACCTATGTAGAACGTGCCGTTATGAAAGCTATTAAGAATGATATAGCTATTTATGCCATTCACACAGCTCTTGACAATTCCTTTCAGGGAGTAAATGCACGTATTTGCGATCGCTTAGGACTGACAAATCGACAGATTCTTATGCCACAATGCCATACCATACAGCGACTGGTTACTTATGTCCCTGAGAAAGATGCAGATTTCTTACGCCAGAAGCTCTTTGAAGCAGGAGCAGGAAATATAGGTAACTACTCAGAATGTAGCTTCAACCTAAAGGGAATTGGTACTTTCAAAGGAAATGAGCAAAGCCACCCCACAATAGGAATTCCAAATAAATTTCACCAAGAAAATGAAGTGCAAATAGGGGTTATTTTTCCAAAACATTTACAAAAGAATATCCTGAAAGCACTCTTCCTACATCATCCCTATGAAGAGGTAGCTTATGAGATTTATACATTAGAGAATCAACATCAACATATAGGATTAGGAATGATAGGCGAACTCCCCTCTCCTATGCAAGAAAAAGAATTTCTTTCTTTTGTAAAAGAAAATATGCAAACTTCGTGTATTCGCCATTCAGCTCTCTTAGGAAAACCTATACAGAAAGTTGCCGTATTAGGAGGAAGTGGTGCAGAGGCTATTGAGGCTTGCTTAGCCAAACAATGTGACGCTTATATCACTTCAGATATCAAGTATCACGAATTTTTTAAAGCTGAAAACAAAATTCTCCTTGCCGATATTGGTCACTATGAAAGCGAACAATTTACAAAAATGCTTTTATGGGAACAACTTAAGGAAAAATTTACTACCTTTGCACTCTATTTAGCAGATACAAATACAAATCCTATCAACTACTTATAGATATGACAAAAAAAGAAATTCCTGTAGAGGAAAAACTAAGAACCTTGTACTCTTTGCAACTGATTGATTGCAAGATAGATGAACTCCGTAATGTACGTGGAGAACTCCCTCTGGAAGTAGAGGACTTGCAAGATGAAGTAGCTGGATTAGAGAGCCGTATAGAACGACTTTCCTCTGATATTGATAAAATAAATGGAGATATCTCTACTAAGAAAAATCTTATAGAAGAAAGCAAATCTCTTATTAAAAAATATACAGAACAACAGAAAAACGTACGTAATAATAGAGAATTTAACTCTATTTCAAAAGAAATAGAGTTCCAAGAGCTTGAAATTCAATTAGCAGAGAAGCATCTCAGAGAATATAAGGCTGATATAGAACAGAAAAAATTAGCTATTGAAAAGATAAAGGAACAGCTTCAAGAGCGCGAAAAGCATCTTTCACATAAAAAAGAAGAGCTGGATTCTATCCTTGAAGAAACTAAAAAAGATGAGGAAACTCTCCTTAGAAAATCTCTAGAAATTTCTTCTCAAATAGAGCCAAGGCTCCTTAGTGCTTACCAACGTATTCGTAATAGCGTAGTAAATAGATTAGCTATTGTTCCTGTTGAACGCGGGGCTTCAGGAGGGTCTTTCTTCGTAATTCCTCCTCAGGTACAAGTAGAAATATCCACCAGAAAGAAAATCATCACTGATGAGCATAGTGGACGTATCCTTATAGATCCAGACCTTGCCAGAGAGGAAAGAGAAAAAATGGAAGCTTTCTTTGAAACAATGTAAAAAAATAAGTGCTTGATATCAAGCACTTATTTTTTTATCCATCCAAAAAATCCATTTTCTTCTATCATCTGTGCTACTCCTTTAGGGAGTGAGGATTGCCAGCCATCTTCACCTCGCTTAATCTGTTCTACTATCTCACGTGAGTGTATATCCAAATTTTTAGGGTCATATCCTTCTATATCTACTACCTTTTCATCACCATCAAATTTGAAAAATTTGTAAAGTTCTCTAGTCCTTGATGGAACTTCTATATTATTACTTGTAATAATTTCTCCTGTCCTTTTATCTTTCATCGGATACAGGTAGATTTTGATATCTCTGTAAAATAATTTACCAAAAGCTTCTAGAATTCCTCCACTGAGATGCTTATAGTATTCTTCTCTAAAAATAGCAATTAGGTTATCCACTCCCATTACCATTCCCATCTGTGCTTTAGTATAATTGGAGAAATATTCTGCCAAACGATAATATTCCTTGAAATTGGAAATCAATACCTTATAGCCCAAAGAAGAAAGAATACGTGCTCTATCCATAAAATCTTGCTCATCAAGCTCTCCGGACTCTAATAAGTTAGAAAGAGTAATCTCAAAAATTACTTGAGTATTACTTTCTTCAACTCCTTTTTCCTTGAGAAATAATTCCAATGAACGTTCAAGCATATCTATATTTACATTGGCAACAGGGCGGAAACTTCCACGAAGGGTAAGAATATTTTTTTTATAAAGTTGTTCTGCAGGTAAAAGATTATTCCCTTCCGCATCAAACATCACAGCCTCTGTCATTCCATTCTTTATCAGCTGTAAGCTCATTAAACGGTTATCTATATGTGCAAAGTTAGGTCCTGAGAAATTTATCATATCAATCTCAATCAAGTCCTTATCAATATGATCATACAGATATTGGATAATCCTATGAGGCTTATCAGTCTTATAGAAGGCACTATGAATAAGATTCACCCCGAGTTTTCCAAGAGTCTCCTGTTGTGCCCGTGTCTCGGTCTGATGGAATCGAATATGAAGAATAATATCATTATACTCCCCATCTGGCGTCGTCTGAAAGCGAATACCGACCCATCCGTGTCCCTTATAACGCTTAGCAAAATCAATAGTTGTAACCGTATTGGCGTAGGTAAAGAATAACTTATCAGGATATTTATCACGAGGAAGTCGTTCTTGTAACAAATTAATTTCGTGAGTAAGCATTTTTTTCAGACGAGTTTCAGTAACATATCGTCCATCCTGCTCAGCTCCATAGAGGGCATCACTGAAGTTCTTATCATACGCACTTACAGCTTTAGCAATAGTTCCCGAAGCTCCTCCAGCTCTAAAAAAATAACGAACAGTTTCCTGACCTGCTCCTATCTCTGAAAATGTTCCGTAAATGTGTTTATTCAGATTAATTCGTAAAGCCTTAGCCGTTAAAGAAGGAATATCCTCTATATCACGATCTCCCGTTATATAAGTTCCCATATTTGTTAGAATTAAAAAATGTGTGCAAAGATAACCTTTTTTATGAAGTATGCCAAATTTTTTATGTTAAAATCATAAGATTTCTATACTTCCTTTTAAATAGAATATTC
>CAJPPS010000159.1 GCA_905372595.1 uncultured Capnocytophaga sp.
GTGCTATCTTAAGAAATCAAGGAAATGAGATATCTTTCTTCTACGATCTTTCTGTTTCTGTTGGGATTTCTCTTCGGAAATGCGCAACAAATAACAGATATAGAACATATTTTTTCTAATCCTTCTCCTATACAATGGTCTATACCTATCCCTTCTGGGGAAGCTCTTCCGGTAGAATGGCATTTGCGCTCTACCTCAATGGATAAAGAAGGTATCCGCACCTTTGTTGGGTATGGAAATAACACCCTTGTAGGTACACTTTCTATGGATAATAAAGGTACTTTCAAAGGCTCTATATTCGGTAAAAACGGGTATGAACTCAACATTTCTAATGATGGAAACTTAGTGGTAACCCAAAAGAAAGCCTCTAAGGCGAAATGTGGCACACATTCTCAGCATACAGCTACCACCCAAAGGGGACAAAGTGGCTTTCGCTCAGCTAATAGAAGTACTTCTTATGATTTGCCAAGCCTTTCCGATGGGGTGTTCAGAGAGTATCGCCTTGCAGTAATGATTAGCTACAAGGATTATGCATCAGATAAGTTTGATAAAAACATAAATAAAATACACGCTTTCTGGGCAGAAATAGAAACTTTTCTCAATGAAATATTTGTTAGAGACGTAGGTATTCGCTTTAAAATGGTGAAAGATGACCGACTCATCATCACCGACCCTAAGAAAGCTAATGAAATATACAATGTACTTACAGTTACTAAGGTCATCAATAACCTTATTGGGGAAGAAAACTATGATGCTGGGGCTACGTATAACAAAGTAGATGGTAATTTAGCAGGGCTAACGGCTACAGTAGGTGCTATCAACGGGTGGAAAGGAAGTGTTTTGGTACACGACCAAGAGCTAACTACCTTAGCGCACGAGATGGGGCACCTCTTTGGGGCTAATCACCCGTATTCTATTCCTGATGGTTTAGTCATTTTAAAGGCAGAACCACAGTTGGGACAATCGGTAGTGAGCTATAATGAGCCTTTCCTAACTAGTTTTCTTGGACTTGCCAATATCATTGAAATGCAACAACACATCAAGAAAGCAGATAAACCCCATATACCTACTCATAAAGCACAAAATACACCACCCATCATTGACAAAGACAAGATGCAAGAGGAGTATCTACTACCTAAAGGCTCTTATTTCAAAATACCTATCTATGCAAACGATATAGAACAAAAGGAATTATACTACACCTCTGTGCAGTATGACTATAAATTATCAGATAAAGCCTCTCGATACATAGTTAGTCCACCACAACGAGACCATAATTTATATTTTATGAAGAAGTATGGCGACGGAAACGGGGCGCTTATTCCCTCTTCTGACCCTGTTGATAACGTAGGAACGTATCATATGCTCCTTGCTGTGAGTGATGCGCCAGATGTTCAAGCTGCTATTGACAATAAGCAAGCACCTTTGTACGACACTTATTTGACCCGATTAAAGGTAGTAGAAGCCACTCCCTTCAAGATTACATCTGAGGTGAAGCCTCAATACAAAACGGGAGAAAAGTTTATACTGAAATGGAGTGTAGACAGCAACTTTTTTCCAAAGGATAGTAAAGTACGTATCTCCTTGTCTGATGATTTTGGAAAGACTTACAAGCATATTTTAGTCCCTTCAACAGAAAACGATGGAGAATGTGAAGTGGTAATGCCACAGACACCTATCGGTAAAATAGACCATTACCCAGTTGTGCCAGAAGCCTTTGTTTCAGGACTAGGCATACTGAAGATAGAAGTTATTAACGGCTTAGTATTCGATATCTCTGACCATAGATGGACAGCTGGTATAGAGGTTGTACAAAGTAATCTTACCTTTCATAACCTACCTAAGCAGAATTATGTAACCCTAAAAGAGGGAGAGCAAATACCTGCAAAAGCCAATGTTACAGCCTCTTATAAAGGGGTGCCAGTTGAGGTATCCTATGAAGAGACTCAGCAAAAAGACGAGATTACAAGAACTTGGATTGCGAGAAAAGAATCAGAGGAGTCCTCTTATATTCAGTATATTCATATAAACAAAGAATCAGAAGAACAAACCTCTACACCTACAATAGCCAATACACCAACACTCAGAGTATATCGCTTAGCAATGTATATCACTTATAATGCTTTTAGTAGAACTTTCAAAAAGGATATTCAGAAAGTAAAGCAATTCTGGAAAGATACAGAAGCATTTCTCAATAAAGTATATATGAGGGATATAGGTGTGAAGTTTGAATTAGTTGATGATGAACGATTGATAACAACAGAGCCAAGTGAGGAGAAATTTAAAATAAGCCATAATTCAAGTTATGTGGTGGGGCTTTCTACTCAAGTAATCAACGATCTTATTGGAGAAGAAAATTATGATATAGGCATTTCTATTTCTTATACTTCTTCTCGAGGCATACGAGGACTTGCAATTATAGATGGAGGCTACCGTACTTCGGATAAAGGGGCTGCAGTGGCTACCCCTACTAAGGATGTTATTGCTCACGAAATAGGACATCTTTTTGGGGCAAGACATACTTTCAGTGGCTCAGTCTCAGATCCTGCTAGTGAAAAAACAGAATATGATAGAGGGCAGTCTATAATGAGTCACGGGGTAGAAAGAGAGTTCTTTTCTCTCTCTAGCATTCAGAGAATTCGTGAGAAGCTTCTTCAAGCACCCTATAAGAGGGGAATTACTTTTGCCTCTAACCCTCCTAAGATTGATGCTACAAAAATTAAGAAGGCCTATACAATTCCTAAGGATACCTATTTCCAATTCCATATTCCTGCTACGGATCCTGATAGCTCACAATTACTCTATATGGTTCAGCAACGAGATGTGCGATTGGGAGAAGAAGTCTCAATTGCTCAGTATGCCATTGTAAAGCCCTCTGAGAGGGAACCTGTTACTTTTAGTAGAGCTTATAGCTTGAAAACGGGAAATGAGATTGCTAATAGCTGGACACCTCATCAGCAGGCTGGTACTTTTACTTTCTGGTTAGGGGTAAGTGATGCCCTCCCAGAGCAAAATGAGGATTATATAGTACAATATGACTTAGCAGAGACCAAAGTAACTGTGAAGGAAGGTATTCCTTTTCAGGTAACTACACAGACTATTGGGAAGAACTACAAGGTAGGAGACAAGCTTTCTCTTACTTGGAGCGTAGATAATGATATCTTTAAGGGAACAAAAGTACGTATCCTCCTTTCTGATGATTTGGGAAAAACGTTCAAATACACTTTGGCAGAAAATATTGATAATAATGGAAGCTATGAACTTACTCTTCCTAATCTTTCGATAGGGAAGATTCTCTATGGGGAAACTTCTTTAAAAGTACCTGCAGGAGTCATCAAAATAGAGGTTATTGATGGAATAGCCTTTGCTATGACCAATTATAACCCTAAGAATGGAGGAGGTTTTACGATTCAAGGAAGTGAAGTACCTAAGGAACCTTTGACTTTCGTTACTACCCCACAGAATATAACGCTCTCTTGTGGGCAACCTTTGCCATCGGTCGTTTATCCTACAGTGAAGGGAGGCTGTGCTCCTAGCATTACTTATAAGGAAGAAATCAAGGGAAAAAGCTGTGCAAATACTTATCTTCTCGAACGTACATTCACAGTAAGTGATGCCTGTGTTTCATCTATTAGTTATACTCAAGAGATAAGAGTAGAAGATAAAGAAGCCCCTGTATTTGTAGGAACGCTTCCTCAGTCATTGACAATAGAAGAGGGACAAGCAGTTCCTGTACAGGCAACCCTTACGGCTACAGATAGTTGTGGAACGGCAGAAGTAACTTCGTCTCGACAAGAAGAAAAGACAGCAGGAAAGCTCAGTAAGGTTATTTATAGTTGGACAGCTACCGATGCTTGTGGAAATCAGGTAAGGCATACCCAAATAATTACTATTACTCCTAAGCCTGAACCGACTCCAGAACCTTTGACTTTCGTTACTACCCCTCAGAATATAACGCTCTCTTGTGGGCAACCTTTGCCATCGGTCGTTTATCCTACAG
>CAJPPS010000160.1 GCA_905372595.1 uncultured Capnocytophaga sp.
ATTAACAATTGTATTTTTTTAAGAGAATAGTAGTGAAAATTATTACTATATTGAAAGTTCTATTCTTTTAAGATAGCCTTATTTTTAATATAAATTCCCATTAAACTATAATGAATATTCATTTTATACAATGTGGATTTATCATATTTGTATATTATATAGCAAAGAATGAAAAACAAAGATTTAGAATCCTCATTTTTCATTCTTTAGAAATATTTTTTAATTCTTATCGAATTCCGTGCATCATTCTCTCTATTACTTTATTAAGAGAAACCATAAGAATACCCAAAACCATTACAAAGATGGAGATAGAGGCAAATACTGTACTTGCTCCTAGTTGTTTCACATAAGAGGAGATAAATCCTGCAAGGATCAAGGCAAAAGCTGACGCCATAATCCATACTCCCATAAATAAGGACGCAAAACGCGCAGGAGAGAGCTTGGTTACGATAGAGAGTCCTACTACAGAAAGGGAGAGCTCCCCTATAGTATGTAGGAAATACGTAAGAATCATCCAAATCATACTTGCTTTGACCATACCATCAGGATTATCTATGATGCTAAGCCCTCCGCCCCAGGTAGCGCCTCTTTGGAAACCAGCAATGAGCATAAACCAAAAGCCAACACCAAGTATAATCAGTGCGAGTCCCATTTTCAGAGGGGTATTCAGTGCTTGTCCCAATCGAGTATTCCAAAAATAAGCAAAGACAGGTGCTAAGATAATGACAAAGAAAGGATTAACCATTTGTAGCCAAGGAGTAGGCACTTCAAATCCATATATTTTTCTATCAATAAAGTCTCTCGCATAAAGGTTAAAAGAAGCTCCTGCTTGTTCCATACCTGCAAAAAAGAATACAGCAAAGAAGAAGAAGATAAAAATTACAGCTATCCTCTCTTTCTCTACACGTGTAAGAGGAGCTTTTACCTCTTCCTTAACTGTTTCATCTACCACTTTTATAGCCCCTCCTTTAGGTGCTATACCTATATTTCCTAAATATTTATTACTAAAGAATACAAACAAAAGCTGTCCTATAAGAACCCCCATAGAGGCTGCTAGGAATCCATAACGATATCCATAAGAAATCTGGGTAGCACCTTTTGCATCTATATAGGTAGTTGAGAATATATTATCAGCCAATAAGCCTACTATCAATGGAGCTATTACAGCTCCTAAGTTAATTCCCATATAGAATATAGAGAAAGCAGAGTCCAAACGCTTGTCTCCTGGTTCATATAAATCTCCTACTATAGAAGAAATATTAGGCTTAAAGAAACCATTCCCAATAATCAATAAGAAAAGTCCAGTGAAAAGACCTATACGACCTATTAATTGATTTGATTCAATATCTTCAGGCGATAGATTAGGAGCTACAGAGGTAAATAACTCAGGAGCAAAGAGAACAAACTGAGCCACTACCATAATAAACCCTCCTATAACAATGGACTTACGCTGTCCCAAATAGCTATCAGAGAGCCAGCCTCCAAAAAGAGGAGTGAAATAACAGAGTCCAGTAGCTAAACCATATACTGTAGTACTAAATTTATCATCATACCCAAGCCCTCCATTGAGCCAAGAGGCTGTTAGGTAGAGAACTAAAATACCACGCATCGCATAGTAACTGAAGCGTTCCCACATCCCTGTAAAAAATACAAGATAGAGCCCCGCTGGATGTCCTTTTTTTTCTGTATTCATTATCTTATCTAAATTAAATTATAAATTATTCAAAACAAAGTTAGTGAGTTTCTCATACAAATGACGGCGAGTGTTTCCTCCATAGATACCGTGATTTTTATCTGGGTAAATAGCCCAATCAAAAGTCTTATTATATTGTACTAAGGATTCTATCAAACGCATAGAGTTCTGTACATGCACATTATCATCAGCAGTTCCGTGTACTAAGAGAAATTTTTTGTTTAGGTTCTTGGCATAAGTAAGAGGCGAATTATTATCATAGCCTTCAGGATTCTCTTGAGGTGTTTGCATATAACGTTCTGTATAAACTGTATCATAAAAACGCCAATTAGTCACTGGTGCTACAGCTATTGACATTTTGAACACCTCTCCTCTTAGAATACAGTTTGAAGCCATAAATCCTCCAAAGCTCCATCCCCAAATTCCAATACGGTCTTTATCAATATATTTATAATTACCTACAATAGTGGCAACTTCTATTTGGTCTTCTAGCTCATACTTACCCAACTGTTTGTAAGTACATTTCTTAAAATCAGCTCCTTTATAGCCTGTACCACGTCCATCTACACAAAGTATAATATATCCTTTCTGTGCAAGCATATGATACCAGAATGTATCAAACCCTGACCAAGTGTTACTTACTTGTTGAGAACCTGGCCCTGAGTACTGACACATAAACAAAGGATATTTCTTATTTTCATCAAAGTTTGCTGGTTTTATCATCCAAGCATTAAGCTTGTTACCATTCTTTGTGGTAAGCTCAAAGAATTCTTTCTTACCTATATGATATTGGCTTACTCGTTGTTCTAGCTCTTTATTATTAAGAATTTCCCTAACTACCTTCCCTGTTTTACTATCATTTAATGTATAAAAATTAGGTTTTTGAGCACTTGAATATTCGTTAATAAACAATGAGAAATCAGGACTAAAAGTAGCTTCATTAGTTCCCTCCTCTGTTGCTAATGCCTTTTTATTCTTTCCTGAAAGAGCTATGCTATAAATTCCTCTATTAATAGAACCTGGTTCTGTAGACTGATAGAAAATTTGCTTAGTTTTAGGGTTATAACCATAATACTCTGTTACTTCCCATTTACCTTGAGTGATTTGCTTAAGAAGCTTTCCGTTTTTATCATAATGATAAAGATGGTTATTTCCATTTTTTTCAGAGGATATAATAAAACTATTATCTTCCAAGAAAGTAAGATCATTGGTAATACTTACATATGCCTTATCTACTTCGTGATATACGGATTTGAATTGTTTTGTAAGAGCATCTACAAAGATAATATTAAAATCATTCTGATGTCTATTGAGTGTTTGAACACTAAGTATATTGGCTTCCTTTGTCCATTGTAGGCGAGGAATGTAATAAGCCTCCAAAGGAATCTGTGTCGCTTTCTGAGCCTTTACATCATAAAGATGGAGGCTAACAACCGAATTCTTTTCTCCTGCCTTAGGATATTTGAAAGTATCCTGTGTGGGATAGAGAGAAGTTTTATATATATCCATTGAGAATTCAGGTACTTGACTTTCATCAAAACGGATATAGGCAAGCTGTGTGCCGTCTGCATTCCAATCAAAGGTTCTCACTATAGCAAATTCTTCCTCATACACCCAATCACTAGTCCCATTGATAATCTTATTTTTCTCTCCATCAAAGGTCACTTGTTGTTCTTTTTTAGATTGAGTATCATATATATAGATATTATTTTTATACACATAAGCTACTTTATCTCCTTGAGGTGAGAACAGAGGTTCTTGAATTTTCTTATCTGTAAGCTTAGTTAGTTCTTGCTTCTTAAGGTCAAAAACATAAAAATCAGCTGAGAAAGAGTGCCTGAAAATAGCCTCTTTGTTGGTTGCAATAAGAATTTTATCTTCTTGCTTGTTGAAAGTATAACTATTAATACGCTTAATTTCAGGGAATTTTTTAGTATCAAAAAGCGTTTTTTCTTTCTCTAAGGTAGCAAAGTTATACAAATCAATTGTATAGTTAAGATTTGTATAGTCATAATTAAGCACTGTGTATTCATTCGTATTCTTCAGTGCTGAAAGGTTGGTCATTCCTTTAGGATAGAAAGCATAATCTACCCAAATATCCTCAAGTGTAATAGACTTACCTTGAGCACTCAGATTCAAAGGGATAGCTATTAAAAATAGCCACACATAATAGATTTTAGTTCTCATTTTTAGAATATTTTTTGTAGAATACAATTTTACGTTTTTTTTTCAATATAGCATTGCTTTTTATATTTTTTTTATGGTAAAAAA
>CAJPPS010000161.1 GCA_905372595.1 uncultured Capnocytophaga sp.
GTTTATTGCTATTGCTCAGAGCATATGCTTGGAAGCCTATCTTGAAATCCTTAAAAGATAGAGAGAACTCTATCAACGATGCCTTGGCTGCTGCAGATGATGCTAAAAAAGAAATGGCAAACCTTAAGGCAGATAATGAAAAATTATTAGCGCAAGCACGTATTGAGCGTGATGAAATGCTTAAAGAAGCACGTGAGGCTAAGGAGCGTATTATCTCTCAAGCTAAGGAAGAGGCTCAGCGTGAGGGAGCAAAACTTATAGAGCAGGCTAAAAATTCTATAGAGAATGAGAAAAAAGTAGCTATTGCAGAACTGAAAGGACAGGTAGCGACCCTTTCTATAGAAATTGCTCGTAAAGTGCTCACTAAGGAATTAGCAGGAGAACTTAAGCAAGAAAAATTAGTTGAGAGCCTATTGAACGAAATTAACCTGAAATAAAGATGATAAACTCTACAAAAGTTGCCAAAAGATATGCTAAAGCTCTGTTGGATTTTGCCATAGAAAAGAAGCAGGAGGAAGAACTTTTCCAAGAGGTATCTTCTTTGGTGGAGGTAATTCACGAGAATCCTGAATTACGAGCTCTCCTACGTTCTCCTATAGTGAAAGCAGAAGTAAAGAAGAATATTTTGCAAGAGATTTTCTCCCAGAGATCCTCTATAATGAATATATTTTTTAATATTCTATTTGAGAATAAACGAGTTTCGGATATTTATCCTATTGGAAGAGAATTTATAGAACAATATAATCATTATAGGCAGAAGATAACAATCTATCTAACGACAGCGGTAGAAGTGTCTCAGCATATCAAAGATCAGTTTATAGCTAAAGCAAAACAGCTTAGCGGCAAAAGTAATGTTATTCTTGAGAGCAAGATAGATAAGGAGATTATAGGAGGCTTTATCTTACGAGTAGATGACCTGCAATACAATGCAAGCATATCTAGTAAGCTCTCTACTATTCAGGAGAATTTTAAAGAAAATGTGTGTTAGTTTTTAAGTGTTAAACATAGATTTGTGAGGGGTATCCATATTTTGGATACCTCTTTTTATTTAGATGGTTGCTATTTTTTAGAAAAATTGTATTTTTGCACCCTTTTTAAAACAATTTTGAGAATGAAACTAATAAAACAACTATTTCCATTAGCAATAGGAGGGATAGCTCTAGGGAGTACGGAGTTTATCCCAATGGGACTTATGCGAACTATGGGGCAGAGCTTGCAACTCTCAGATAGCCAAGTAGGGCACTTTATAGCAGCCTATGCTATAGGTGTTGTAGTAGGAGCTCCTACCTTAATAGGACTCAGCGCACGTTTTCAGCCACAAAAGGTGTTAATCACCTTAATGTTACTTTTTGCATTATTCAATGGATTATTTGCTCTGATGCCTTCCTATGAACTACTTTTGCCTACTCGCTTTTTTTCAGGACTTCCTCACGGAGCATTCTTTGGAGTGGGAACAATTGTTTCTAAGCAGTTAGCACCTAAGAATAAGGAAGCAATGGCTATTTCCATTATGTTTGGGGGGCTTACCATTGCCAACTTGCTGATTATTCCTTATTTTACACATTTAGGAGACCAGATTGGCTGGCGACCCGTGATGGGGCTGATAGCTACTTTGGGGCTTATCACAGCATTTTTTATTTTCCTTTTTCTTCCTAGAGTAGAACAAGAACGAAGTCTTACTCTCAAGGAAGAGATAAATGTATTCCTTTCACCTCCTACACTTTTGACTTTGCTTATTACGGCATTAGGGTGTGGAGGGTTATTCTCTTGGCTTAGTTACATAGAACCTTTAATGATAGACCACGCACATCTCTCCAAGTCTCAAATGCCCACAGTGATGGTTGTGGCAGGGATAGGAATGGTTATAGGAAATTTCTTTGGAGGTTTTCTTACGGATAAGCTCAAACCTATATATGCAAGTTTTATCCTTTTTATTTCTATGATTAGTGTATTGCTCTTGGTGTTCTTTCTTTCGGATAGCCAACCAATGGCTTGGGGGCTAACGTTCATTTGTGGAATAATGGCAATGTCATTAGGAGCTCCCCTGAATATCATTATGTTCCGAGCAGCTCCTCACGCACAGATGATGGGAGCGGCTTTTATGCAAGCTGCCTTTAATCTAGCAAATACCTTGGGCGCTTATTTAGGAGGGAAACCCTTGGTGTGGGGATATACAACTAATTATCCAGCTCTGGTAGGAGCAATGATGGCTTCAGTAGGGTTTGTCTGTTGTTTATATATGTACAGAAAATATACTTCTCTTTTTGAGAAATAATGCATAAAAATTTGTATATTTGTCTCCAAAACAAATCATCTAAAAATTATATGAAACAAGAACAAACAGAGGTACTTATCATAGGAGCAGGTCCTTCAGGATGCGTATCAGCAGCTTATTTGCAACAGCAGGGAATAAAGGTAAGAATGGTTGAAAAAACACGGTTTCCACGCTTGGTAGTGGGAGAAAGCCTTATTCCTAGAGTAATGGATCATCTGGATGAGGCGGGCTTTCTGCCTGCCCTTAAAGCGATGAATTTCGAAGTAAAATGGGGGGCTCGATTCATTAGAGGAGAACAAGTATGCCAGTTTGATTTCAGTCAGAAGTATTCTAAGGGATGGGATTGGACTTGGCAAGTGCCTCGAGCAGACTTTGACAATGTCTTGGCTAAGGAAGTGGTGCGTATGGGAGTGCCTTTGAGCTTTGAAACAGAGGTAACCAATGTAGAATTCTTTCCAGATCATCAGCTTACTACAGTGAAAGATGCCAGTGGAGAAACTTATCAGATTTACTCTAAATTCGTCATTGATGCCAGTGGCTATGGACGGGTGTTGCCTTGCTTGCTAGACCTTAATACGCCTTCTAAGCTGGATGATCATTCTTCTATTTTCACACATATTAAGGAAGATAAAATACGTCCTGAAGGTGAAGAAGGTACCTTGATTTCCTTTGATATTCTAGAGAGGGAAGTCTGGTTGTGGGTAATTCCTTTCTCTAACGGGAATACGAGTGTAGGAGTGGTGGGTCCTACGGACTATATTAATGCACTTTCTGCCTCAGGAGATACTTCAGAAGCTCTCCGTAAGGCAATAAATACTTCTGATTTTTATAGAAATCGTTTTGAAAAAGCTGATTTTCTCTTCACTCCGGTAAAAATACAGAGTTATTCCTGTGCCGTAAAGCAACTTTACGGAGAAGGCTATGTTCTTACAGGGAATAGTACGGAATTCTTGGATCCTGTGTTCTCTTCAGGTGTTGCTTTTGCTACTGAATCAGGAATGTTGGCAGCTAAGCTCGTCAAGAAACAACTTTCTGGAGAGAAAGTGGATTGGGAAAAGCAATATACACAATATATGAAGCGAGGAATAGATGTTTTTACCTCTTATGTTCGTGAATGGTATACGGGGAACTTACAGACGCTCTTCTTCCACCAACCAGGTAATGAGGAGGTAAAAAGAAAAATCTGTTCTGTACTTGCAGGATATGTATGGGATGAGGAAAATAATTTTGTGAAAAAGCACGCAACCATTATCGAAACTATGGCATATGCTATTGATAATGGATTGGGAATGAATGAGTAATAGGATGGCATCACTTTCAGCACTTACCCTTTCCCATATTTTATTCTTGGATATTGAAACAGTCCCTCTAATGCCTAATTATGAGGGACTTTCTCCATATGAACAATCCCTATGGGAGGAAAAAACACGCTATATCAGGCAAGAAGTAACCCCTGATGTATATTATGAAAAAGCAGGAATCTGGGCAGAATTTGGGAAAATTGTATGTATTTCAGTAGGATATTTTTTTCTTAAAGGTGGGAAAAGGCAATTTAGAATGCGTTCTTTTGTAGGAGAAGAAAAAGATATCTTGGAGCAATTTTCATACTTAATTGAGCGATTTTTTAGTGGAAAAGAACATTTCTTAGCAGCTCATAATGGAAAAGAATTTGATTTTC
>CAJPPS010000162.1 GCA_905372595.1 uncultured Capnocytophaga sp.
ATTTATACCTTTGTAGGTTTAGAAATAGCACTTATGGAGATAGCCCAGTATGTATTGGATTTTGTCAATCAGACTCATCGCTGTATTTTTCTTACAGGAAAGGCAGGAACAGGGAAGACGACGCTATTACACCGTATCATTACGAATACTTACAAAAATGTAATGGTAGCAGCCCCTACAGGAATTGCAGCCCTCAATGCCAAAGGTGTTACGCTACATTCGCTTTTCCAACTTCCTTTGGCAACTTTTATTCCTTATTCTTCAGGGAAAAATATTTCTTCTGAATATATAAATATAGTTACTCCTACGGCATTACTCAAGCAACAAAAAATAAATTCCTATAAAAAGAAAATTCTTAGAAAGTTAGAACTTCTTATTATAGATGAAGTAAGTATGCTCAGAGCGGATACTCTGGATATGGTGGATACAGTGTTAAAGTCTGTACGGGCTTCTTCGGAACCTTTCGGAGGGGTTCAAGTGCTTTTTATTGGAGATTTGTTACAGCTTCCTCCAGTGGTCAAGCCTCAAGAGTGGGAACTTTTGCAAGATTATTACAAAGGAATTTCTTTCTTTCACGCCAAAGTAATAGAAGAAAGACCCTTGTTATACCTAGAGCTGGAGAAAGTATATCGTCAGGAAGATGAACGTTTTGTTCAGATACTTAACCACTTGCGTACCAATGAGATAACTTCAGAAGATAAGAGAATTCTACAAAAATATGTGAATCCGACTTTTAATCCTTCTCATAATGAGGGATTTATAACTCTTACAACTCATAATTATAAAGCAGACCAGCTTAATCAAAGGGCTTTTAATGAAATAAAGGCAAAAGAATTTCACTACGAGGCTGAAATAAAAGATGATTTTCCTGAATATCTTTATCCATTAGAGAAAAAATTATCTCTGAAAGTAGGAGCACAAGTAATGTTTGTAAAGAATGATTTGGATACTCCCAAGCGTTATTATAATGGAAAGATAGGAGAGGTTATTTTCTTATCAGAGGAAGAAATTCACGTCAGGTTAGCTGATGAAGATACAGTGATAGAAGTCGGTAAATATATTTGGGAAAATATCCGCTATAAGAATGACCCTAATACAGAGCAAATTACCCAAGAGGTATTGGGTACTTTTGTACAATATCCTTTGCGATTGGCTTGGGCGATTACAGTTCATAAGAGTCAAGGACTTACTTTTGATAAAGCGATTATTGATTTGGAGGATGTTTTCGCTTCGGGGCAGGCTTATGTGGCACTTTCTCGCTTGCGAAGTCTGGAAGGATTGGTTCTTTTGTCTTCTTTTACCAATCAAGAGCTTCATACGGCTTATGATGTTCTAAACTATGCTTCTCAAAAGGAAAAAATAGAAAACTTACCAGCTCTACTCTCTTCAGATAGAAAATCTTTCATAGAGAAAGAAGTATTATGTTCTTTTTCTTGGACATCTATCGCCTCTCAATGGAGAATATTACTCAGTTCATACAAAGGAGATACTTCTCGTAGTCTAAAAAATCAGTTCAAAGATTGGGCAAAAGAACAATTACAAAACTATGAAGATATCCTTATACATTCAGAGAAATTTGTAAAACAGCTCAAAGGAATATTTTCTAATCCAGATTATGATATTCAGTTTTTATTAGAACGATTCCATAAAGCTTTCTTCTATTTTTTTCCTTTGCTTGAATCAGTAGCTTTTAGTACTTTTTATACTCATTTACAGGTAAATGGAAAGAAACAAGTTAAAGCATTTATAGAGGAACTTACTTCATTAGAGGATATTCAAGTAGAGGCAATAACTCGGTTATTGAAGACAAAGGTTATTCTTGAATCATTAATAGAGGCTGATGTCTTAGAGGGAAAAGCTTCTTTTGAGAAGGCAAATTTCTATAGAGAAACACTTCTAAATCGAGTATTAGATAAGTGGAGGCAAGACTCTCTAAGTGGGCAGTTAGCAACTACTGATATGATAGCTCCTCTCCAAGAGAAAAAGCATAAGGAAAAAGTCTCTACTTATGAACAGACTTATCTCCTTTGGAAACAAGGAATGTCTGTTACTCAAATAGCTATTGAAAGAAAATTAACAGAAAAAACTATCTATGGACACCTGAGCAAATTAGTAGAAGAAGGTCTGTTAGTAATTACTTCTGTACTTCCTGTGGATAAAATAACAGATTTGGAAGATATATTCAAGGAAGATGTAGTAGGACAAACCCTTACTCAGCTAAAAGAACAAGTAGGGGAGGCGTATTCTTGGGAAGAACTGAAGTTATTTAAAGCATATCTTAAGTATAAATCGTTATCAAAAAAGGGAAGTTCTTAAGAACTTCCCTTAATATATCTAGATTATTTGCTTCGTTTGGCTGCTAAAATAATAGCATTATAAGCATTTACAATTTTTCCAGATTTACTAAGATTAGCAAAAGGAACTAGTTTAGGTTCTTTTTCTTCATTTTCCTCACCTATTAATACTTCTTTTATAGTAGGTGTTACTCCTGATTCCATTAGGATTTGTTTTACTTCTCGAGCCTTAAGGTTAGGGAAGTAAGAACGGATAAGAGCAGCAACACCGGCCACTTCAGGAGCAGCCATAGAGGTACCATCTAAGAATTTGTATTTGTTTTCTGGGACTGTAGCATATATTTGTACACCAGGAGAGAACAAATCTACATTATTTTTTCCATAATTAGAGAAAGAAGCTACTAGATTCTCATTATATTCATAATTAAGAGCACCAATGGTAATCATAGTATCAGTAAATTCTTTTCCATTGATATTATCGTCAGGAAAAGAAAGCTGAGTATCAATATTTTTAGTGTCATTTCCAGCTGCATTTACAATAAGTACATCCTTTTCAGCAGCATACTTTAGCGCATCATATACCCACTGCTTATGAGGAGAGAAATCCTTTCCGAAACTAGTATTAATGACCTTTGCTCCATTATCAATAGCATATCGTAGGGCAAGAGCTACATCTTTATCATACTCATCACCATCAGGAACGGCACGAACAGGAAGGATACGAACGTGATCTGCAACCCCATCAATTCCTATTTTGTTATGTCGAACGGCAGCTATAATTCCTGCTACGTGTGTGCCGTGTAGGGCTCCATCGGCAGTGGGACCTACTACATTGTTATTTCCGTATATTCTGTCATTGATGTCATCAGGGTTGTCATTAAGGATAGCTCTAGGATTAAATTCTTTATTCAATCCATACTTAAGACGATCCTGATAGTGGGTAATAGCCTCAGAAAGTTCTTCTAAGGTATCCTTTACAGAAACACCATTATTGAGTAAGTAGGTTATGCCTCGTACTGCTGATAACAGTTGAACTGAAGTGGTGTCTATATTCTCCAAATCTTGTAAAGTATAGGTCTTTTTGGCTAAGTGAGCTTGGATCATAGCATCACTCTGGGAGATTCTCTCTTTAATCTGGGTATAAAGTTCTATTTTCTCTAGAGCTTCATCATATTGTTTTTTATATTTTTCTTCAGCTCTTTTGTAGTCAGGATTTTTCTTGTCTCCAGATTTTAGGATACGCACGTATTCTAGGTTTTCTTGGTTGATTTCTCCTAGAAAATTCCATCCGTGTACATCATCTACATAACCATTTTTATCATCATCTATCCCATTATTAGGGATTTCTTTGGGATTAGTCCAGATGATGTCTTTAAGGTCTTCGTGATTGATATCCACTCCAGAATCCACAACTCCAACAATTACAGTTTGTGCTTTTCTTCCTTTAAGAGCTTGATAGGCTTTTTCCAGACTAATACCTGGGTATCCAGAGGTAAGCAAGTCACGATGAGGCCATCCTTTAAGTTCCTCCTTAGAAGGTTTTTCAGGTATAGAAGGGATTGCTTTACCCTCAAAGGTTTCTAGGGGTAAAGAGGCAATCTTAGAGGTCCCCCCACAAGCCACTAAAAGGCTGGCAAA
>CAJPPS010000163.1 GCA_905372595.1 uncultured Capnocytophaga sp.
TACCCCAACAAAGCTACCGAAGAACGGATTAATACCATTTTAGATAAAATAGCTAAGAGTGGCTATGATAGCCTTACTCGTGAGGAGAAAAACTATCTATTCTTGGCTAGCAAAAACGACTCTTAATAGATTCCTTATGCAATTAATTACAGATACGACCTCTTTCATTTCTCCAGCTGATACCGTAGTTACTATTGGAACATTTGATGGAATACATATAGGACATCAGAAGATTATCAAGCAAGTAGTGGAAATGGCTAAGAGGAACCAACTCCTTCCTACAGTACTGACTTTTTTCCCTCACCCCAGAATGGTTCTGAAACCTTCGGAACCTATCCAGCTTCTCCAAACAATAGAGGAAAGAGCTTTCTTAATGGAGAATTATGGAATAGAACAACTTGTGATTCAGCCTTTTGATAAAGAATTTGCTTCACTTACAGCGGAACAATACGTTAAAGATATTCTGATGAAGAAGCTTAGGGCTAAGATAATTATCATAGGGTATGATCATCGTTTTGGAAGGCAACGTGCAGCAGGGATAGAGGAATTAAAGGAGTTTGGAAAGCGGTATCACTTTCAGGTGATAGAAATCCCTGTGCAAGAGGTAGAGGCAGTCTCTGTAAGTTCCACCAAGGTAAGAAAGGCTCTACTTAGTGGAGATATAAAGGAAGCGAATCATTACTTAGGGTATCCTTTTTCCTTTTCAGGGGAGGTCATTCACGGGCAGAAATTGGGTCGTACTTTAGGGTATCCTACTGCAAATATCCAGATAGAGACACCTTACAAAATAGTTCCTAAAATGGGTGTATATATTGTATATAGTTTTATTCAAGGATGTAAGGTATTTGGGATGCTTAGTATAGGGAAAAATCCTACTATAGAAGGGAAAGGAGAAAGTATAGAGGTGTATTTCTTCGACTTTAATGGGGTTCTTTATGGTCAGCAATTACGTATTTATTTTGTGGATTATCTCCGAGAAGAAGTAAAATTCTCTTCCATAGAGGCTTTAAAAGAACAACTTCAAAAGGATGAAGTAGAAGCTAGAAAAAGAATTCGAAAAGAATAAATGTTCATAAAGGTATTCATTTTCAATGTTTTAGGCAGATATATAAGGAATATCTATAGAAATATAGAAAAAACCAATAAAAAACAGATTTTCTATTGCTAAAACCGATGTATCTTTGCGCCGTAAAAGGGAAAGATAAATTGTTTTTCATATATTAGATTTTGTGGTTAGAATTGGTAAGAGAGGGCGCAAGCTCTCTCTTATTTTTATATAAAATCGATACTCATTGTATTTCCTCTTTTGATACCCATTAGGCTAGCCGCACTTCTCGAAGAAGAAGGATCACTTTTATAGAGAGTCATTTCCAAATATTTTAATTTATTGAAAATCAACATTTTGTTTCCTTCTGGAATTTCTTTTTCTTCTGCTTGGTTGTATTGTAGGTAGATATCTTCCAGTCCTATATTCTTGATAGATTCATAGCGGAAATACACGTTGAACTTTCTTCCTTTTGCCTCTTTTTCAAGGAGTTCTTGAGTGATATTGGAAACTAGATTTCCAAAATGATCTATATGAATAATAGTACCTTCAATTCTATTGGGGAGTACCTTAGGAAGAAAATTAGTAATATGTAAGTGTTCTTGATAGGGAGTGCCAATTTCCTCAATGGGAGTTTGTAGGCGAATAAGTTGGGCTACTTTGGTTGAAAAATCAAGGGTAGGGAAGCTGGAACAGGTGTCTTTCAAATTCACCTTGTAAATATGATAAGGCGTTTGTTCTTCTACAAATAAGGAAATAAACCCATTGTCAGCAGTAATGAAATAATGGTTATTATAATCAAGTATTAAGAGAGGTCTTTCAGGGTTCAACTCGTTATTTACCCCTATGATGTGAATGGTCTTATTAGGGAAATATGAGTAAGCCCCCTGTAGAGTATAGGCAACCTCTGCAATATTGAAGCGTTCAATATCGTGAGAGATATCTACAATGGTTACATCGGGTAATAGGCGGTATAGTTGTCCCTTTAGGACACCAACACTATAGTCCCTATATCCAAAGTCGGTGGTGAGGGTAATTATATTCATATTAGACCAAGGTTAAGCTTCCTTTTCCCAGAAATCAAAATAATTAAACCACTGCAAGGGATACTTCAAAAGCATTTGTTCCATATTCTCAGTGAAGGCATTCAGAAGCTCCTGTGCATCTCTATGCTTAGCCTCAGCTATACGTGCATACAGATGATAGTGTAGGTTCTTTTCTTTCATCACATAGACGAAAATAACAGGAACACCCAAGCGTGAGGCAATTAAAAAAGGTCCTGCAGGAAATTTAGCCTGCTTGCCTAAGAGGTTCCCTGTGAGATATTTTGTTCCTTCAAAATAACGATCCCCTGTAAAGCAAATAATATTTTCCTTCTGTAGAAGATCATTAATCTCGAAAATATGGGAAAGATCCTCCTTTACATAAACGAACTTGGCTTCATACTTCTTATCTGTAATACTTTCCAGATATTCTTTTATAGCCGACCGTTCCATATCAGTGGTTACTGTATGAATCTGATAATTTACATCTATTTCTCTAAAAAAAGGCTCAGCCACTTCAAAGTTTCCTATATGTGCGGAAATAAGAATACCTCCCTTATTGGGTTGTTCTAAGAGATTGTAAAGATGTTCAACACCATCAAATTCGTAAGTAAATTTGTCTTGTAGTTGTGCAAAAATAGCTACTTTATCAATCAGTGTTTGCCCAAAAACAAAATAATTCTGATATAAAGCAAGGATAGTTCTCAAGCGGGAGAATCCTAATCGTTTGCGAAAATAGTAATATAAAACCTGATTGGATTTTCTCTCAAAAAGGAAATAATAGAAAGCCACAAAGATAAGTAGAAAATAAGCCGAACGAACACCCAAGTGCTTAATGAGGAATACAAAAATCTTATATCCTAGCACAGTCCCTTTGGACTTTCCTTGCCATTTTGTTCTTGGAGAGGCTTCTTTACTTTGCATTCATCTTATTCTCTAAGGTAGTATAAAAATCCTCAAAAGTAACAATAGGCTTAAAATCAGCCTCTACAAGCTTAACGCCAAATGTTTCCTCAATAATAACTACCAAATCCACATAATCAAGGCTATCTAGCCCTAGGGATTCACGGAAATCCGCTTGTGGCTCAATAACACTCTCATTCACTTCAAATTCTTCCACCAAAATATGGTTGATTGTTTCTATAATTTCATCTCTATTCATAGGGGTATTATTTAGGTGCAAAAATAAGGAATTTTTGTCAAAGAATGGAAATAATGCGATTTATAATTTCTAAATCTTTTCCACACTTCCTGAAAAGGGGGTAATTTGGCTATTAAAAAAGTCTTTATCTATGACTAATTAAAATTCATATAATTGATAATCAGCCAATTGAAAAAAATATTTATTTTTTTGAAAAAAAACATTGTTAGTTTCAAAAAAAGTTGTACCTTTGCATCGCAAAACAAAACAATGGTCTGGTAGTTCAGCTGGTTAGAATACATGCCTGTCACGCATGGGGTCGCGGGTTCGAGTCCCGTCCAGACCGCTAAAAATTTAGTTGTGTTGTTTTGTGTAATATTTGGTTTTACACAGGTTTATTTAAACCAATGAAAGGCTTTCCTATGGAAGGCTTTTTTTATTTAATGACTAATGACAAGTTAATGACTAATGACAAGTGACTAATAGAATGGATTAGTCACTTGTCATTAGTCATTATTTTTTACTTAAGCCTAAGCGCATTTGTTATCACACTTACAGAGCTAAAGCTCATAGCTAAAGCACCAAGCATGGGTGAGAGCAGTATGCCAAAGAAGGGATACAATACCCCTGCGGCAATGGGAATGCCTACCGTGTTGTACACCAAGGCAAAAAACAAATTCTCCCGTATATTCTTCAC
>CAJPPS010000164.1 GCA_905372595.1 uncultured Capnocytophaga sp.
GTGCAGGAAACAAACTATTCGGTTCTGTAAATCACGATGACCTTGCTCAGGAACTGCTTAAAGCAGGACACCAAGTAGATAAAAAATATATCTATATAGCAGGAGGAAACCTTAAGCAAACAGGTAAATATGAAGCCTCTATACGCTTACACAGAGAAGTGATTGTTTCACTTCCTTTTGAAGTAATTGCTGAAAATAAATAGGTTTATTCATAGATTTTGGATTTAAAATGTGAAACCATCTCCTACAAAGGAGGTGGTTTTTTAGTAAATTTCAAACAAAGAATATGTTTTTGTCTGTCTATCAAGATATATTGTCTATTTTATTTCCTAAGTATTGTATAGGGTGCCAGCAGATATGTTCTTCAAAGGAAAATTTCCTATGTCCTAGCTGTAGGCACGAGCTTAGGGAGACTTCTTTTCACCTACAGCCCGATAATCCTATGAAGGAAAAGTTCTGGGGGAGAATTCCTATAGAGCAAGCAATGGCTTTGCTTTATTACCAAAAGGGAGGTGTCACTCAAAAACTTATCCACGCTCTAAAGTATCAAGGGCAGGAACAAATAGGAAAGTGGTTAGGAGAATGGTATGCTCAGAGGTTATTAGCCTCAAATTCTTTACAAACAGTAGAAGTGGTTATTCCTGTACCTTTACATTCTAAAAAGATGAAAAAAAGAGGGTACAATCAAGTAACCCTCTTTGGTAAGGTAATTGCTCAAGCCCTACAAGTACCCTTCTTAGAAGATGTTCTCCTGAAGCAGACTTATACCTCTTCACAGACAAAGAAACATTGGCTAGAACGTCAAGAGAGTCATTCAGAGCAACTGTTTCTTGCCAAGATAGCTCCTATACAGAACAAGCATATTCTTCTAGTAGATGATATTGTTACTACAGGAGCTACACTTACCCGTTGTGCTTCCTTGATTATCGAGAATGCCTCAGCTTCTGTTAGCTTGGCTTGTATGGCTTATAGTCTAAATGAGTAGTCTCTCTTACCTTAGCAGAATTTCCTTATAAGCAGTGTATGAATTTTCAATACTTTCTTTATGGCAAGCACTCAAATCTACTTTTGGAATAGGGAAGGAAGGAATCACTCTCCTAATCACTTCATCAAATTTTTTAGGGCTTGCTGTACTAAGCACTGTACCATACTGGATAGGAAGTAGGGATTTCTGTAAAGCCAAGTGTCCTACTGCCGAATGAGGGTCAAGGGTATAGTCCAAGGTATTGTGTATATAAGTAATCTCATCCAGAGTTTCTTGGTCTGAAATGACAGCTGAGCTAATCATTTTGCGGATAGCCTCAAGGTTATGTCCAAATAGTTCCTGAATACGGACAAAATTACTAGGATCTCCCACGTCCATAGCATTGGAAAGAGTGGCTACAGAAGGTTTGGCGTGATAATTTCCTGTCTGTAAGTAAATAGCAAAGGTGTCATTGGCATTGTTAGCCGCTACAAATTTGCTCACAGGAAGCCCCATTTTGTAGGCATATAAGCCAGCAGTAAGATTACCAAAATTTCCACTGGGAACTGCCACAACCCAGTCCTTTCCTTCTAAGAGGTTTTTCACCTGTTTGTAAGCAAAGAAGTAGTAAAGCATCTGGGGGAGAAAGCGTGCCACATTGATAGAGTTAGCGCTACTTAACACACGTTCTTTTTTGAGTGAGGTGTCCGCAAGTGCTTGTTTTACAAGGGCTTGGCAATCGTCAAAAGTGCCATCTACCTCTACTGCTTGTATATTAGCCCCTAAGGAAGTCATCTGGTATTCTTGGAAAGGACTCACCTTTCCCTTGGGGAAGAGAATCACTACCCGCACACCTTCCACCTTGTAAAAGCCGTTGGCTACAGCACTTCCTGTATCTCCAGAGGTAGCTACTACCACTGTAGTAGGGTTATTCTTGTCAGAGAATTTGCCTAAACAGCGCGCCATAAAGCGTGCTCCTACGTCCTTGAAAGCCATCGTAGGTCCGTGAAATAGTTCCAATACAGAGGTATTGCTCAAGAGTTCCCTTACAGGTGTATCGAAGACAAATACCTCTTCTAAGGTTTTTTGAAGTTCTTCACGGGTAAAACTATCCGTTACGTATGGATAAAGCGCCTCTATAGCGATTTCTATATTGCTTTTTTGAGTGATTTCTTCAAAGAAGGAAGAGGGTAAGGGAGGCATATATTCAGGGACAAAAAGGCCTTTTTCCTTTCCCAATCCCCTTAGGGTAGCTTCCTTAAAAGAGACGATCTCGTCCTTATGGTTGATGTTATAATAATTCATTATCTATTGGTTTTCTTTTTATACAAAGATAGGATATTTTTATGATTATCCTGCAAAATCGTCTAGCATATCCAGAGAAGGGACAAAGAAAAGAGTCCCTGTTTCGGCGGTACTAAAATCTAACAAACGGTCATAATTACCCACAGGATTTCCTATGAACATATTGGAGAGCATCTTTTCTACAGTGCTAAATGTGTTGGCATAGCAAATAAAGTAAGTTCCCATTTGGTGATTTATAGGGTCGTGGAAAGGCATATTATCTCTGACTACTTTCAGATCGTCTCCTACATTGGCAAGGGCAGAATGTGCATTGGAGGGCTTGGTATCCTCATCCATTTCTATATCCATCTCCTTACTACGACCTATGACTTTTTCTTGTTCACTTACAGGCAATGCACGCCAAGCATTCATATCGTGTATGTATTTCTGTACAAATAGGTAGCTTCCTCCTTGATAGTCAGCGTCTTCATCTCCTACTACAGCAAACTGTTCTCTTTCCTCTCCTTGAGGATTCTCTGTTCCATCTACAAAGCCAATGATGGCACGCCCGTCCCAATATCTGAACCCTTGTACATTGACAATACAATCAGCTACAGAACGCAATACATCCTCAATGGTTGCGGCCATATCATAAGCCAAGCTGGGGTTATGTGCACGGATATGAAAATGTAGGTCGCCTTCGGTGGCTACCGCTGTATGCTTGTTGCCTTTGATAGGTTGAAAATCTTTGAGTTCCTTAGGCTGGGGAGTAGGTAAACCTAAAGTAAGCCACCCGCTATGGCTAATACCAATAGTTACGCTTGCACGGGCTTCAGGGAAGCGATCAGCTACCGAGTTATTGAGGTTTCCTACCAAACCACATACCTTGGAGAAAGCAATCTTGAGCTGAGTTTTGTCCGCTTCTTTTTTGAATGTCCATACCAAGAATATGGTATTATTATTAGGCAAATCAGTTACGTTCTGATAATTCTTCATATTTTATTCAATATAAAACTCTAATTAACAGCGAATTATGTTATTTGTTTTAGTTTATCTTCGTCAGTGGCAAAGATAAGATATTTCTTTGGGCTTTGCAAAGAGTTTTTGTCCTTGTTTTAGAAAATAGCTTATATACTACGTACCAAATATAATAGGATATTTCCATTGATTTTCTTAAAAAGATATGTGATGCTATATCCTCCTACAACGTCCTCTTCCATAAAGCTGATACTTTTATGTGAGATAATATAAATCTATTCTAAGCAATCCAAGAAAAATCTATCATAGTCAGGTACCATTTCTCTTTTATTTTTGTTACGTAAAAAATAAAATGGTTTGTGTAGGTACTATTACTAAAAGAAGATACTTCTTTCCAAGCTGTCATAATACAACGGGTAGTTTTCTCTATTTCTTTGGCTTTTTTTAAAGCTCTTTGGGCTTCTTGTTTCTCTTTTGCTGTCAAAGGGAGGGTGCTTAGAGAACTTGTTATGTAATAAGATAGTTTTTTCTGAGCTTCGGGGTGTGCAACAAAAAAGATACCTGTGAGTGAGCTGTATTCGTCAGGGGCGATATTTTCTGTTACTTTTTTGATAGGTACTTTTCCTACGCCTATTTTTCCCGTAGCCAATATTTTTCGGTTGTATCCATCAATA
>CAJPPS010000165.1 GCA_905372595.1 uncultured Capnocytophaga sp.
GTAATCTCCTGCCCTGAAGTACTGAGCTTTGTTTTGGCTGCTTCAGAAAGGGTATTGGATACAGAGTTCTGGGCATAAATTTGCACCAAAGTATTATCTGAGAACTTGAAATAAGGTCGGTTTCTTTCGATAACAATATTCCCGTGAAGCTTTACTTTCTTCCCTACCACATAGTCTGTAGCGGTAGCTGTAGTAGCTTCTAGGGAGAGGATATTTTGGTTTGTCTGTCCCGTACCATCCACAGGAGGAATGCCTCCTTGGTCATCTTTAGCACAAGAAGCTAATAAAGCAAGTGCAAGGCTCGCTAAGAGTAATTTTTTCATATAACTGTATTTTAATTTATTATTTTCAAATCTTCTATAGTATTAACAGAGAATTGATACTCATCTTGGAACTTGGTAAGGATCCCTGTAATCTGGAGGTTTCCTGCAGGAAGTAGCTGGTTAGCATAAGTTGCAAACTTGCTAGTAAGAAATCCTAGAGATTGTCCAGAGGTACTAATGAGTTCGTAGGTAGTACTATACTGATTGAGAGGATTATGATAGGGCTTTCCAACATCTGCAGAGGAGAAGCGTACATTCTTAAGAGTAATCAACTGATTATTATACAATTCCCTATTAAAACGCAGATTCTTAAAGGTGGTTGTAAGTCTCTCCAGAGCTACCCGTTCAGTGGTAGGCACCAGTACCTGTGCATACATTGAGGAAGGTAAGCTGTGGATTCTAGGATTCCCACTAGAAGTAGCTCCGTGCCCATAGCCTATTTCAATAATCGAATAGCGAGAATTATACCACAGGGTAGTTCCCTGAAGTCTTACTTGTACCTTGCTTCCTACAGGGAGGTCTCCATAGAGTCCTTTCTGATCAATAGCTACCACTAGCGTACCAGACTTATCTGGGGCTTGTACATAGATTTTCTTATAGAAATTACCTGATTCATCACTGGAGATTACATAACCCTCAAAGGCGTCATTTTCTTCATATTGGGAAAAAGAGGTAGTTACTCTTGTCCTAAGCTGCGAATAGGTAACAAATTGCCCTGTGAAAGCTTCTGCTTGGGCTTTTTGCTTTGCAGAGAGCTGTTCTAGGTTAGGCGTATCATAGTTGGACATCTTTTCACAAGAAGAAAGGAATCCTAGAGAGAGTATATAGAGTGCGAGCTTTTTCATTGTTTTATTTTTTTATATTACAGACTTAGAGTAACATTCAGGTAATAGGTAGTACCATAGCCTATAAAGTACTTATTCCCAAAGGTAGGATAACCATTCTTCCGGTCAGCCAGCATTGATTGATAATCTCCTTTTCGGGCTTGTTCATACCCATTGGTCTTGAACTGGGTGTTGAGCAAGTTATTCACACTTAGGAATACATTAAGGAAATTTCCTTTGATACGCCAAGACTTCCCTGCACTAAGATTCATCAGGAATAAGGTAGGCAATTTCTCTTGACGAAGTAAGTCCCTAACCTGTTGTTCGTCTATATGAGTGTAGCGACTTCCTGTATTAGGGTCTCGATAAATATTTTCTGTACGAAGACTAGGAGCTATAGCAATATAGTTCTTATCAAACAAATTTCCAGTAAGACCTACCCACCAATAATGAGGACTCTGGTATTCTATTCCTAGAGAATATACTTGCTCAGGAGTATTCCCCGCACGGTAATCTTTCAGGTAAGCCACCAAGGGAGTGCCCACTAGTTGCTTATCAGAGGACTGGAACAGATACGGATTATTGGTATAAGTATATTGATTTACAGAAGCTACCGCAGTTACTTTCCAAGAAGGGGTTAGTTGTACTTCTGCTCCTACTTCTCCTCCAAAATGCAATTTGTCAGCACCCACCATTGTCTGGGTAACAAAGCCTGCAGACTCCTCTCCTACGCGTGATTGCGTGAAAAAATAACTTTTTTCAGTAACATTCTCGAACTTAGTCACATAACCTGTCAAACGTGCTTTCACATAAGGAGCCCTGATGAGGTAACTTCCATCGGCTGTAATCTGGGTTTCTGGTTTTAAGCCAAAAGGAATCAGAGTATTAGAATTGCGGATATTTACAAAGATATGGTTCAGAGGTTGTGCTTCCTCAAAGTAACCCGTATTGAACTGTAACAGATGCCTTCCTGTAAGACTGTAGGTAATCCCTGCCTTGGTACTGAGGGTATTCATATACTTTAAGCCACTTTTTCCTTTGGCATCGGTATAGACTGCATTATTGGCAAAAAGCCCCTCACGTTGGTAATCCGTATGGTGAAAGCGTCCTGCCACATAGAAGTCCGCTCTATCATACTTAAAGCGTAGCTCTCCAAAGACTTGAGCTCTTTGTACCCTTGCTTTATAATCATACTGGTACTTATCGCCTACTTGTAGGCGTAAGTTCTCAGGGGTGTCATAAAGGTCTCCTGAGTAATAACTCTTATTTAGAAAATATTGACCTCCTAACAAATCATTAATTTGCTGATAGTTATCAGTAGAGATATGCTGATAGGAAGCCCCTCCACTAAAAGTGATATGAGGCTCTATCTTGGTGGTTGCCAAGAGGTTCGCCGAAAGAGTCTGAGTACTGACGATGTCCTCATTTAAGGCATATAGGCTTTCCCCTCCTACACGGGCATTGGCTTGATAGAGCTTATCCCAATTAAGTTGTTTGTTAGCTCTAAAATAGGTGATCTGGCGTGCTGTCTTATCCCAAGCTAGCGGATCCCCTGTTCCTGTAGTAGGGTCGTACATATTGTAATAATAGGTAGGTAATTGGGTATAGAAAGTAGGGTCAGGGTTCTGAGACTTCACATATTGTAAGCGGGTGTCCCCCACTTCTCCCCATTGGTAGCCCAAATGAGCTGAGATTTTGGTATCTCCCTTATGATAAGTATTGGAGAGGACAAAGAGAGGTTCTGCAATACGCTTAAGCTTAGCATTCCGTAGTTCACCGGCTTGGTAACCCCAATTAGGATTATAGTTCCTGCCTCCTAAGCCTATCATCTCTTGGGTTAGTGGTGCGGACTTTCCACGATGATTATAGGAGAAAATCCCCATTAAATTAGTAGAAAAATACGGACTTGCTTGGTATTCTATAGCTCCTGAAAGGGCATAGGATTGGTAGAGCATCCCTTCTATAGAAGGGAGAATCCATTGCTTGCCATTCCCTCCTCGATAGGAACCCGAAAGCATATAACCCCACCCCTTAGGGGTAATTCCTGAGTTATAAGTAGCCATTGCCCGTGTATAATAATTCCTATTGGTAGTAGTCCCTGAGATGCGCAAGCCATTACGCAACTGAGAAGGCGCTATTACAATAGCATTACTCCCAAAAACGCCTCCAAAATCATCTGGCGATGTACTGACACCTGTTACTATACGCTGGTTACGAGTAGCTTCATTGAGCCCTCCCCAGTTACTCCACTGAGGGCGTCCTGTCTCTACCTTAGCCATATTTATCCCATTGACAAGCACTGTCGCAGCATTGCTCTGGTAACCTCGAGGACGATAATACACAGGACTAAAATCAAAAGAAGCCCTACGGAAATATAACTCCTGTGAAGACTGTAACAAGCCCGAAATCATTGAGGGACTTCCTTCCTCATCGGAAAGCTCTTCATCCGAAAGGCTTATAGTACTGCTTACTTGTTCACTCCCTACCTGAGGTAGCTTCACTAAAAAAATATCCTGAAGTGATGAGGAAGCTAACAGATTTACAGGCACTTTTTTCAGCTGATACCCATCGGCATATACTCGCAAGGTATAGCTCCCTTGTGGAAGGCTTAGCTGAAAAGCCCCCTTAACATCTGTTTGTGTTTGTATCTCCTGCCCTTCCACTGAAACTATAACTCCTGAAAGTGGTTGCGTGCCTTCCTTAACCAGCCCTTGCAATAAGAATTCTTGCCCAAAAGCACACATTCCCAG
>CAJPPS010000166.1 GCA_905372595.1 uncultured Capnocytophaga sp.
TCTATGCAACAGGAATTCGTCGAGCAGAACTCATTGAGCTCAAAATCAGTGATATCGACTTTTCTCAGAAAACCATAAAAGTTCTTGGTAAGCGTAATAAAGAACGTATCATTCCTTTAATAGATTCGGTATTAACAACTCTTAAAGAATATCTATTAGTTCGTAATGAATTAAAAACCAGTGAAAATTATCTTTTTCTTACAGATAATGAAAAAAAAGTATATCCAAAATTTGTATATAATCTAATAAATTCGTACTTTAGCAGTGTCACAACGAAGGAGAAAAAAAGCCCTCACGTGTTGCGTCATTCTTTTGCTACTCATCTTCTGGATAATGGTGCTGATATTAATGCAGTAAAGGAATTATTGGGGCATACAGGCTTAGCAGCTACCCAGATATACACACATAGTAGTATAGCTGAGCTCAAGAAACAATACCAAAATGCACATCCACGAATGAAATAAAGTAACTAATTTTTAAATTTTTAATTATGAAAGTAAATTTTAATGCCGTTAATTTTAATTGATAGATTTTATCCAAAAAAAAATGGATAAGCTAGATCTTTTTTATGACAAAGTAATTGATGCAGAAGTATATTTAAAGTTAGATAATACTAATGCAAAAGAGAATAAAATTGTAGAAGTAAAAGTGAATGTACCTGGAGATAGCTTTGTAGTGAAAAAGCAATTCAAAACTTTTGAAGAAGGTATAGACTCTTGTGTTAGTCCTATTGAAAGATATTTGAAGAAGTATAAAGAAACAAGATAAGAAAATTAAAAGAGCGATGCTTTCTCAAAAGAATTCATCGCTCTTAATTTTTAATTCTTGAAATAATCAATAATTAATGAGGCAAGTTCTTCTCCTATACGGTCTTGAGCTTCTAGAGTAGCAGCCCCTATATGGGGTGAAAGAGATACGTTAGGATGCATCAGGATTTTAATAGATGGAGTAGGTTCATTTTCATACACATCTAATCCAGCAAAAGCCACTTTTCCTTCATCTAGAGCATTTAGAAGAGCTTTTTCATCAACAACTCCTCCTCGAGCTAGGTTAATGATGCCAGCTCCGTCTTTCATTAGGTTAAACTCTTTTTCCCCAATAATAGGTTCTTTCTGAGAAGGCACGTGTAGAGTGATAAAATCAGATGATTTTAGTAAATCTTCTTTGCTTACATTTGGAATGTCAAAGTCAAGAAAACGTCCATCAAAGAAAGAAAGAGTGATTGTTACTCCTTGGTGATGAGGGTCATAAGTTATAACTTTCATACCTAATCCCAAAGCTATACGAGCGACACTTTTACCTATACGACCAATTCCTATAATTCCTAATGTTTTCCCTTGGAGTTCTTTTCCCTTGGCATATTTTTTCTTTAATTCCGAAAAAAGAGTATCTCCCTCCAGAGGCATATTTCTATTAGAATCATAAAGAAATCTTACGCCAGAAAATAAATGGGCAAATACCAACTCTGCAACTGAATCAGAGGAAGCATTGGGAGTATTGATTACTTTAATTCCTTTTTCTTGAGCATATTTGACATCAATATTATCCATTCCAACACCTCCACGCCCAATAAGTTTTAGAGAAGGGCAAGCATCAATAAGATCTTTCCTTGCTTGAGTAGCAGAACGAACAAGTAAAATCTTTATATCTTCTTTGTTAATAAAATCAATTAACTGATTCTGAGATACTTTTGTGGTGATAACATTATATCCTGCTTTAGTAAGTATCTCTATGGCATTCTGGCTAATACCATCGTTTGCTAATATTTTCATAAATAACTATGCTGTTTTTTCAAAATGTTTCATTACTTCAATAAGTACTTCTACGCTCTCAAGAGGCATTGCGTTATAAATAGAGGCTCTGTATCCTCCAATACTTCTGTGTCCTTTTATTCCACTGATATTAGCTTCGTTACATAGGTTATTGAATCGTTCGGAGAGAGATTCATCAGTAAGATTAAAGACCACATTCATTCTAGATCTATCTTCAGGAGTTGCATATCCTTTGAAGAGACTGTTTCTATCAATTTCTTGATAAAGAGCAGAGGCTTTTTGAATATTTTTTTTCTCAATAGCTTTAATTCCTCCTTGTTCTTTGATCCACTCCATAGTTAGCAAAGAAGTATAAACTCCAAAAGTAGGAGGAGTATTAGCCATACTTTCATTTTTGATGTGTATCTGATAGTTCAAGTGAGTAGGTATTTTTCGTTCTACTTTTCCCAATATATCCTCACGAATAATTACCAATGTGGTTCCAGCACATCCAATATTCTTCTGAGCTCCTGCATAGATAAGGGCAAATTTCTCAAAAGGCATTTCTTTAGAGAAAATATCAGAACTCATATCAGCAATTAGGGGGATATTTGTTTCAGGATATTTGAAGTATTCTGTTCCGTAAATGGTATTATTTGTAGTGATATGCAGATAATCAGCATCTTTAGGAATATTGTATGTGGTAGGGATATTTCTGTAACCATTATCCTTAGAAGAGGCAATGACTTCAATATCTCCTACAAACTGAGCTTCTGTCAGAGCTTTATGAGCCCAAGTTCCGGTATCTATATAAGCTCCTTTGTGCTGAAGAAGATTAAGAGCAGAAGCATAAAACTGTAGGCTAGCTCCTCCTTGTAAAAATAGAGCTTTATATCCTTTATCTGTAAGACCAGCAAGTTCTAGAGCTAAGGCTCTCGCACGTTCCATAATAGAGATAAATTCCTTACTACGATGTGAAATTTCTAATATAGAAAGTCCCATTCCATCTAAGTCAAGAACTGCCTGTGAGGCTTTTTCAAATACACTCTGAGGGAGGATAGAAGGACCTGCACTAAAATTATGTTTTTTCATTGTTTGTTGTATTTATAAAGAAAATAAATATAAAAAAGTTTTTTTCAATAGTTTTTTTCTATTAAAAGGAGACAAAATTAGTGTTTAAAAATAAGTTAGCCAAATTAATTAATATTATTTAAGAAAGCAATAGTATCTATTCCATCGGCATAATCCCTTAGAGAAGGAATCTGTGCTTGTCCAAAAGTTATAGAATTAGGAAAAGAACCATTACTTACAATGCACTGTATGAGCTCTTTATCTTCGGTAAGGCGCTCCTGTAGAGAGCTTATATTTGTGTATTTTTCATAGAAAAGAGTAGCGATAGGTGAAGCATAATGCTTATCTTCTTTTAACAGAAGAAATCCATTCTCTAGGAGTTGTTCTAGATTCATCAGATACACAGCCTTGTTATAATCATAGTTATTAATGTATTTCTGATGATTCATCACAGAATGAAAGGAATAAATAGCCTGAAAGAAATTTGTAAAATCATAATTTTCAGGAATAAATATTTTAGATACATTCCTGCAACCTAGCCCAAAATAAGTAAAAATATCCTTTCCTAAGAGCTCTAATTCTTCTTTTGTTTCTTCTCCTGTAAGAATTGCTACAGAATTACGGTTTTTTCGGATAATATGTGGTTTTTTACCAAAATAATATTCAAAATATCGAGCTGTATTATTGCTTCCAGTCGCTATTACAGCATCAAAATCCGTAAGTTTTTCCTCCGTAAAGATTATCTTATCTTCAAAAATAGGAGTCAAATTCTTTAATTCACTGATTAAAAAAGGTAATAATACCTTGTCATTAGAAGAAAGCTTTACAATAGCTATGTGTCCAATTAAGAGAGTACAAAGCAAGTCGTGGAATCCTACTAAGGGAATATTTCCTGCTAGGATTAAAGCAATTCGCTTTTGAGGAATATTTTCTATAGAGTAAGAAGAGAGCCATTGGCTTAGATTTTCTTTTTTTAATAATTGAGCCCAATGATGTAAGGTCATTAAGCAGTTTTCTCGGTCAAACCAAGCATTTTTTCTCTCAGCTTCTTCAAGAATAAGCTCTATTTT
>CAJPPS010000167.1 GCA_905372595.1 uncultured Capnocytophaga sp.
CCTCTGAAATCCGATGGGGAAAAATACTTCATCAAAAGGATATAGAAAGTCTTGTTGTCCTTGTCCTCCCAAGAAAACATCTGTAAGGGTTGGTTGTTCTTGGAAGGCAGGTTTGCCAACTCTTGGTAGTTGCCTTGTTCTAAAAGGCGTGCCAACTCCTCCACGGTGGTATGGCCAGAATCAAATTTCTTATGCCCTTTTTGTTTGATTTTCGTTTTGGTTTGGATATTATAGTAATCATAGGCCATATAGAATCCTAAACCAGTGAACACCAGTCCTATGGCGGCAATGATACGCCATACCCATAGCTCCCCTACAGGGGTAATTTCGGGATAAATTATCAGTACAAGGAATACTAAAAAGAGTATTCCATTAATAGCCTTCTTAGGAATGTTATTCTTTTTGGCAAACTGATCAGGATGCGACTCAAAATAAGCAGGCAAACTTTGTGGAATTTCTTGACTCATATTAGTTTGATTTTAGTGAAAGAATCTTATATACTACCACTCACTAACTTCATATTGTCCGTCAGGGGTAGGTGTTACATGGAATTGGTAATAATTGGTTACAATATTACGCCCTTCCACGGATTTTCCTTCTCCTTTTTTAGTGCACTGGATTTCATATTTTTGTTTTATCTGTCCGTTTTCCTTAGTAAAGACAAGAGAATGCACGATATAGCCTTCCATTTCTTCTAATTCAGATTGTGAACTTAGGAACTTTATCATATTATCCACTTGGGCAGGTACTTTGTCAAAAGGAATTTCGGCGAGGGTAAAGGTTTCCGCTTTGGAAGGTTCGTCAGTGGAAACATCAGGGGAGCTAAGACCTGCCTCGGAGGCTGTTTGTGATACGTCTTTGCCTTGCTTCTGGTCAAAATACTGAGCGGTTACGGATTCAAAATTCTCTTCCAAAGGTTGTCCTGCCCAAAGCATTACCTTAGTGAAAGCCTTACCTGTATAAGGATCTTTCTCTAAGAGTTTTTTGGCTTTTTCCAATCCTTCAGCACTGACAAGTTTGCTCCCCGTGAGGGAACTACAGCTACTTATGGCTAAGGCAAGGCTTACCCCTACCATGGTTAATAACTTTTTCATTATCTAACAATTTTATATTATTTAGCAAAGATAAATAATTTTAAAACTTGTAGGCGAAGAAATCAATATTTGCGGGGGGGGGTAAATATTTGCGGTTAAATTGAAAAAAACGATAATTGAAAAACTATTCGCTTCCCATTAACCATTGTTGTACCAGCTCCCTACGGCGTTCAGCAACGGGGATACGCTCACCCGTGGTCAGTTCTAAGATACCCTCTTTAAGATATTTTTTGATATAATGGCTATTAACCAGATAGGATTGGTGACAACGTACAAACAGTGAGGGGGGCAAAAGTTCTTCATATGTCTTGAGCACCTTGCTGACTAATATTTTCTCTCCTCCCTCAAGGAAAAAGGTCGTATATCCCTTATCACTCTGTAGGTAGAGAATATTGGCTGTGAGAATTAGCTCTATACCCTCAGTAGTCTTTACAGCGATTCGCTCTATCTTTTGCTGTTGTATATGATAGTTCTGGGCATATGTCCATACGAATGTTGCCCACTGCTCCCTACACGCCCCCAGAGAGTCTGAGGGTAGTGTAGCGAGGAATTGGTCTATTTTTTTGGTTATTTCTTTTGAAACCATAATTAGCTAAGTCCTGTAATTACGCCCTCATCGTCTATATCCATACCTTCAGCAGCAGGAACGCTTGGTAATCCTGGCATACGTACTGTATCCCCAAGAATAGGAATAACAAAACCTGCACCAGAGGCAAACTCAAATTCCCGCACAGTTACTTCAAAGCCAGTAGGTCGGGCGAGCTTTTTCTCATCATCGCTCAGGGACTTAGGAGTCTTGACCATACAGATAGGTAATTTGTCAAAACCAAGCTTATTAATCTGCTTGAGCTGACTTAGGGCTTGGGAGCTATAATTCACACCCTTAGCTCCATAGATGCGAGTAGCTACCGTCATTATTTTCTCTTCTATAGAAGCAGAATGGTCATATAGAGGGGTAAAGTGACTTTCTCCACTTTCGGCGATAGCCACCACAGCACGTGCAAGGTCTTGGGTACCTTCTCCTCCTTCGCTAAAGCCCTTACTAAGAATGGCTTCCACACCTTTTTCCTTGCAAAAATCTTGAATATAAGCGATTTCCTCTTTGCTATCATTAGGGAAATAGTTGATGGCTACCACAGGCTTAAGTCCAAAGGTTAGTACATTTTCTATATGTTTTTCTAGGTTAGCAATTCCTATCCTTACACGTTCTACGTTGGGTGTATTGTATTCTTCTTTCTTTGCACCTCCGTGGTGGCGTAAGGCGCGTATAGTAGCCACAATTACGACAGCATCAGGGGCAAGTCCTGCAGAAGTACACTTGATATTAAGGAACTTTTCGGCACCTAAGTCAGCCCCAAAGCCAGCTTCAGTAACTACATATTCTCCTAAGGAAAGCCCCATTTTGGTAGCCAATACGGTATTGGTTCCCTGAGCGATACTAGCAAAGGGTCCTCCGTGGAGGATAGCAGGGTTATTCTCTAGAGTTTGTACCAAGTTCGGCTTGATAGCTTCTTTCAGGAGCAATGCCATCGCTCCAACAATTTTTAGGTCACGAGCAAAAACAGGAGTGCCATCGTATTTTTTTCCTATATAGATGTTGCCAATGCGTCGCTTAAGATCTGAAAAATTCTCTGCCAGGCACAGGATCGCCATAATCTCTGAGGCAGGAGTAATATTGAACCCATCTTCACGAGGAACCCCGTGAGTAGTTCCTCCTAAGCCTACTACGATATGGCGTAGGGCGCGGTCATTCATATCCATTACTCGCTTCCAGACAACCGTACGAGGGTCAATGCCTAAGCTATGGGTCTTGCTCTGGAGGTTGTTATCAATAACAGCCGAAAGCAGGTTATTAGCCTTCTCAATAGCTGAAAAATCACCTGTAAAATGAAGATTAATATCCTCCATAGGTACCACTTGGGAGTATCCTCCTCCGGCAGCACCTCCCTTGATGCCAAAGACAGGACCTAAGGACGGTTCGCGTAGGACAGCAATGGCTTTTTTGCCAATCTTGTTAAGCCCTTCGGTAAGCCCGATGCTCACTGTTGTTTTTCCCTCACCTGCAGGAGTAGGGGTAATAGCTGTTACCAGTATTAGCTTACTGGCTTTCATCTTCTCGGGATTGATTAGGTGCAGAGGTAGTTTTGCTTTGTACTTTCCATAAGGGTCAATATCTTCTTCAGGAATGTGTAATTTCTTAGCTATCTCTCTGATAGGTAATAATTTCGCTTGTTGAGCGATTTCTAGGTCTGTAGGGAAACTCATAAATGATAATTTGATAAAGCAAAATTATAAAAAATAATGGAATATAGAAGATTATTTCCCTTTATTTTTAGTGGTTATGTATAGGAATAAAGCTAGGAAGCTAACCCCAAAAAGAACTCCATTATGAGGAGCCCCAAAAAGCAGGAAGAGAATAGAAATCACAGCGAAAGAACTCAAATTATTCCGGAATTTCTCCTGAAAATAAATCTCTTTTAAATTTTTATAATAAGGAGCAATTTTTTCTGTTTCTTCATAGGTGTACAGATACACAAAAGCAAAGTACATCGCCACCAACCATAATCCATAAAAGAGCAGATAAAAACGAATATGTTGCTCCTTTTTCTCTTCTAGTATCAATAAGAGAATAAAAAATAGACCTGTTGCTACACCTAGGTATAGATAGGGGATATTCTCAGGAGAAAAGGAAAGTGCTTTTTCGTCTAGCAGATAAATGAGAGCAAAACTTGCAATAGCTCCTATAAAAAAGAGAAGGCTAAAGAGCAACGCATTCACTACAAAAT
>CAJPPS010000168.1 GCA_905372595.1 uncultured Capnocytophaga sp.
TTTATTATCTTTGGAATTTATTCGCTGATAATGGAAAATTTCGAATATTATGACCTGCTTCTTTCCCATTTTTCTCTAGAGCCTACCGAATCCCAAGAAGCTGTAATAGAAGCACTTGCAGACTTTTTAGCCGAAGAAGATTCCGACCAGAAACTCTTCTTGCTCAAGGGGTATGCAGGTACAGGAAAAACCACCCTTATCAGTACTTTAGTAAAAACTTTAGCTTCCTGTGAAGTCAAAACCGTGTTACTAGCACCTACAGGACGTGCGGCTAAGGTGATGAGCACTTATAGTAAGAAGAAAGCCTACACCCTTCATAAGTGTCTCTATGTTCCTGAGATGCTCAATGGAGAGCTCTCTCTCTCCCTGAGAAGTAATAGGGCTAAGCATACGCTATTTATTGTAGATGAAGCTTCTATGATAGGGGAACGCAATGCCTTTGGAGGGAGTTCCTTACTCTCCGACCTTATAGAGTTCGTCTATACAGGGGAGCAATGTTCGCTGATGCTCATTGGGGATACAGCTCAGCTTCCGCCTATCCATACCGAGCTAAGCCCCGCACTGGATGAGGAGAGGCTCTCATTCTACTACCATAAGGAAGTTACTGAGATGACCTTAACAGAGGTTGTACGGCAAGGAAGAAAATCAGGTATTCTCTACAATGCTACCCAGTTGAGGAAGCGAATTGCCCATTTCAAAAAAGGTTTTCAGTTACAGATAGCTCCCTTTAGGGATATTGTCCTGTTACAAGCAGGATACGAAATAGAAGAAGCTCTCACAAGCGCTTATCAGGAGTATGGGCGTGAGGAAACTACCTTTATTGTCCGTTCGAACAAGCGTGCTGTAGAATACAACCAGCAGATACGTACTGTCTCCTTAGGCTATGAAGCTCCCTTATGTGTAGGAGACCTACTGATGGTCGTCAAGAATAATTATCTTTGGCTTTCTCCATCCTCTCAAGCGGGATTTATTGCCAATGGGGATATTATTGAAATCCTTGAAATTAACGGATTCGAGAAGCGGTATGGATATCATTTTGCTCAGGTGCTCGTCTCTCTTATTGATTACCCTTCCATTGAACCCTTTGAGACCCTTCTTCTTCTGGATACCTTAGAGAGCCCTACCGCCTCTCTTTCTTTTGCAGAGCAGAATGCCCTCTACCAAGCCATTATTACAGAATATAACCAGCTTTCAGGATATATTCCTCCAATGAATATCAAGCAGAATCCCTACTATAATGCTTTACAGGTAAAGTATTCTTATTGTGTTACCTGCCATAAAAGCCAAGGCGGACAGTGGGATATTGTTTTCATAGAAAAGCCTTTTCTTCCTGATGGAGAGAGCATTGCCTATTTTCGTTGGTTATATACCGCACTAACACGTGCCAAGGAGAAAGTATACTTGGTCAAGTTCCCTACTGAAGATATTGTCAGCTAAGGTTAGCGAGCCACCTGCGTTGTATTCAGGCTCCCTACCCCTATCACTCGGTCATAGAGGTCGCCTACAGAACGATAATATACCAGTAGAGTGTAATTGTTCTCTGTCTGGGAATGATTACCACTAAATGCATTGTAATCTACCACACCGTCACGCTTACGAGCATACTTATAGTTATAAAAACCTTGCTTTAAGTACACACTACCCACATACATTTCATCCTGAGCATTATAGGTAAGCTGGTAGGGAGGGATAAGGGCATTATCGGAGAAGTGCCCATACACATATACTTCATCGGATGGGTCATAATCTTTAGTCTGTAAGCTGAAGAAGACTAATGCATATTCTGCCTCGGTGGCCACCTCTCGCCCTTGATTACTAACAATACGAAAATTTCCATCAATATCAGGAGCATAGGTATAAGGCATTCCTGCACGGGAGGGCTGGGTAAAAAGCTGACAAACATACTGATTCCCTTCTCTACGAGCTGTATAGACTCCTGAGGTAGGTGAGCGTAAGTCACGGGACTCAAAAAAAAGATATTCATTTCCTCCCCAGAAGGAAGTCTCTTGGTCATACTTATACACTAGTTCATTCCCTAAGATATACTGAGGTTTTATTCCTTGCTTGGCATTATGCCATTGGTAGTTCTGCAGGATACACACCTTTACACTGGTATCTGGATTCAGAAACTGCATTGTCTTGGAAGTAATCTTGAACTGAAGGGTCTGTTTCTGGGAAGCATACTTTACATCACGACTCTGAATAGCAGAGAGTTGTACCTGAGCTGTAGGACTATAGATGACAAATCTTCGAGTGAAAACAGGATGTTGCTCACTATCGGTGACTGTAAGGAGATAGTTCCCTGTAAGAAGAAAATCTGTGTGTTCATTAGGAAGTGTTAGCCGATAATGAGTATAAGGCTGGAGGGTTGCATAGGAATTCTTGTAGTCTGTGATACGCACGTCATCAAGCCCCTTAAGGTACTCACTCTTAAGGAGCCCCGAGGGTTTCCATTGGTAATCACAATGAGTGAGGGTATAGTAATAATCCGCCTCATTCCCTTGTAAATCATCAAAAGAAAGAGTAAAAGACTGCCCCAACGTAACAATAGGAAACTGGGCTTGTGTATCCTCAGTTGCATAGAACTGAAGTGTTTTGATATGGGCTGGCGGCAAAAGTTCCTGCCCATAAAGAGATACTTGCATTAGTAGGCAGATGATAAAAATAACTCTCATAAAAACCTGAATTGACTATAAAGGCACGGCAAAACCGTCTTAACTTTCATATGATTCATAAGAAATATTAAAATTCCTTATCTTCGTATTTACAAACTCAAAAGACAGACTGTCCCTATATTAGAAATTTCGGACAAAGATACGATATTAAATGAAATAATATGAAAATATTTGAACCAATCCGAATATTCTTGATCAAACCTTGAGAACTTTCATTATTTTAAGAATTGGTTTTTCTCTAAGTTTGAAGTCTTTCGTTGACTCTTGCAAAGAAAGTAGTCCATAATCTGTACCTATACATCCATTCCCTATTTTTGTTATAAATTCTCTATAAGCTTTAGGAAGTATTATATTGTTCCTTTTTTCTATTTCAGAAACTTCTTCTGAAATCGTAGGGTTTATAAATACCTCTTTAGGAACAATTGATTTTAAAGAATTGGGATGTGCTAATAAAAATAGCATCTTTTTTTAATATAGTTTATTTACAACTATTGTATTTCCCCCGCTGGTAGGTCTCTTGTTGCTCGCTCTCTATTAAACTAAAATGCTTATCTATCCAACATTTTCAATACTTCATCTTGCTGTACATTCCAAAAAGGGACTTCTAAAGGTATTTCGGCAAGGGGTGTGTTTAGTAAGGGGCGATTCACGATAGGGGTTTCAAGTTGTTCTTGCCTGCGTAATAATTCAATAAGTTTTATTTCATAAGGAATAAAAGCAAAATTAAAAATTTCACAGGACTTAGTAGCTGTATGCATTGCACTGAAAATATGTTGATTGCAAATTTCATATAGAACCTTACCTAAAATTTCTAAGTCTCTGGTATCCCATACCGATAGGAATTTTTTATAAATAGTGTCTTCAGGCAACATTGTTAGGAAATCTTCATTTAGTTGTTTTGTTTTAAGTAAATCATACAGGGTAAATACAAATAAATGATGTTGTTCTCCATTCTTATAACTATCTTTATAATCACTGAAATACAAATCTATATATTTTCTAAAAACAGAACTCATTTCCTCTTTGCCCCAAATAGTGGAAAGTGCCAATAAGCCGCCTAAACTCTTACTTGAGGGTGCTATTACACTATACCGATCAGGAATTTGAGGCAAGTTGAATAATTCGACAATAATTTTCTCCTGCCAAAGCAAATTTTTAGTAAAGTATAGCCACGCCTCTTTATCTCCT
>CAJPPS010000169.1 GCA_905372595.1 uncultured Capnocytophaga sp.
AAATAAATGATACCATTACAACAAAATATATCTGAAATACAAGAAAAAATAGCTAATGCTCCTGATAATAGTTATGCAATGGGAGTTCTTATAGGAAGCCTCTTGCCTTTTGTAGTGTTAGTTATTTTGGGCTATCTTCTGTATTCATATATGAAAATAAAAAGCAATAAATAATGTCAGTACAAGAAACTACTTTGGAAATCCGTTTGGATAATCTTGAACATAATGTGCGCCATTTAAAGAAATATCTCAAGGAAGGAACTCGTTTTTTGGCGGTTGTTAAGGCAAATTCATATGGAAATAATTCTGTTGCTATTGCCCAATACTTAGAAAAAAAACATTTGGTAGATTATTTTGCAGTAGCTTTTACTAGTGAAGGAATTGAGTTGCGAAAGGCAGGAATAGTAACTCCAATCCTAATATTTCATCCTCAATTGATAGATTTCCAAGAGATACTTACCTATCAATTAGAGCCTACTTTGTATTCTAAAAGGCTGATTACCCATTTTTTGGATTTTGCGAAAGAGAATAACCTACAAGAATATCCATTCCATCTCAAATGTAATTCAGGAATGAACCGATTAGGATTTTCAGTAGAAGAAATAGAAGAAATATGCCAGCTTCTTGAGGGAGAATCTTCTATAAAAGTGAAAACAGCTTTCTCTCATTTACTAGCCTCTGAAGATTTGGAAGCTCGTCCTTTTATGGAGAAGCAGATTACCATTTTTAAGGAATTTCAGAAAAAACTTGAGCAACATTTCTCTCATAAGATTATTTACCACAATTGTAATACCTCCGGAATACTCAACTACCCAGAGGCGCATTTTGATATGGTAAGAAGTGGAATCGGAATGTATGGGTTTGCAAATGACACTTCTCTACAGAAAGATTTTAAGCCAATTACTATACTTAAGAGTATTATTTCACAATTACATAATATTCAGGCAGGGGATTATGTAGGCTATAATTTTGGATTTCAAGCACAGAAGCCTATGTGTATAGCTACGATTTCAGTAGGTCACGCTGATGGGCTTAATCGTATTTATGGGAAAGAAGTTGGTTTTGTATATATAAAGGATAAGAAATGCCCTATTGTGGGAAATGTATGTATGGATATGATAATGGTAGATGTTACCGAAATTTCCTGTCAGGAAGGTGATGAAGTGGTCATTTTTGATGAACGCCATACAAGTGAAGTACTAGCAGAAGCCGCTCAAACTATCTCCTATGAACTTATTACTTCCCTTTCTCGTAGGATAAAAAGGGTTTATATAGAATCTTAGAATCTTATTCAAATTTTATAGCTTTGATAGGAGAGATTCTGCTTACTATATAAGAGGGGACAAGAAGCATTAGTAAGCAAGTAATGAGAATTCCTATATTAACTATAATAATATATCCTAGATGTAGGTAAATGGGTACTTCCGAAACGTAATATATAGAAGGATCTAGCTTTAAGGGAGAAAAGAAATATTGTATCAGTAATAGGCTGATTCCTATGAGGTTACCCCATAAAAGTCCTAACCCAATGAGATAACCTGCATTGTAGAGGAATATTTTACGAATTGTCCAGTTACTTGCTCCAAGAGCCTTAAGCATTCCTATCATAGGAGTCCTTTCTAATATAAGTACAAGAATGGCTGTAATCATATTGACCCCTCCTACAATAACCATAATACTAATAATTATAATAATGTTAAGGTCAAAAGTGTGAAACCAGTCGAAAATGGTGGGGTATTTCTGGGCAATTGTTTGTGAATCATATTCAGGAGGGATATGGTTATATATGTATTCCCCAATGGAGTTCATCTGGTCAAAATCTTTGATAAATACTTCAAAAAAGCCTGTTTGGTTGGCTTTCCATTTGTTAATTTTTTGTAATTGTCGGATATCCACAAGTATATAAGAAGCATCAAATTGCTGAAAACCAGATGAATAAATACCACAAATGGTAAAGTTCCTTTGGTTGGGAATACTTATATTATCCTCTCGGAGAAATAAAGTATTACAAGTATCTCCTACAGAGAGTTCTAGTCGGTTTGCTATATATTCTGAGATAAGTACCTCATTACTAAGCGTATCAGTAGAATAGTTAGGAATTTTTCCTTCTTTAAGATATGATTTCATATATTTCCAATCATAATCCATCCCAATTCCTTTTCCTATAATTCCCTCAAAAGTCTTTTCAGTACGAATAATTCCACCTTTGGTAATCACAGACTGGATATGTATAACTCTATTTTCTCCTTGGTTAAAAAAATCAGGCTGAGTATAGAAATCTTCTTCAGTAGAGATAGGGACTATAGAGACTTCAGAGTGATTGGTGTCATAATTGAAAATCTGGATATGCCCATTGAGAGAAGCTATTTTCTGGCGAATACGTTCTTGAAGTCCCTTTCCTGTAGCTATAGCAATAAGGATCATCACCATTCCAAGAGCAATAGCACTAATGGCAATTTTGATAATTGGAGAAGAAATACTATTTTTGCCCTCTGAAGTTCGTACTATACGACTGGCAATGAAAAATTCAAAATTCAAAATGAAACGCAAATTTAGAATGAGCAAAATTACACTTTTTTTATTATTCCTGAGTCTTTTTGGGAAAATTTCTGCACAAAATATTTCTTACAAAAAATATGAATATGTAGGAACAGGAGCAAGTCAATATTATCAATACCTACCAATGCTTGCAGGGAAAAGGGTAGGGGTAGTTACGAATCATTCAGGGATTATTCAGAAAATAATTCATAATGAAGATAATACAACCACAATAGAGAATGAGCATTTGGTGGATTTTCTTTTGACTAAGAAAGTAAATGTTGCCAAAGTGTTTGCTCCAGAACACGGATTTCGTGGAACAGCCGATGCAGGGGAAGTTATTAAAGATGGAATAGATGCAAAAACCAAGCTTCCTATTGTATCTCTCTATGGAAAGAATAAAAAACCAAACTCGGAACAACTCAAAGGGATAGAAGTAATGCTTTTTGATTTGCAAGATGTTGGGGTGCGATTCTATACCTATATTTCTACTTTACACTATGTAATGGAGGCTTGTGCAGAGAACTATATTCCTTTGGTAATTCTAGATCGTCCTAATCCTAATGGATATTATATAGATGGAGCTGTGTTAGAACCTCCATATAAGAGCTTCATAGGGATGCACCCTGTTCCTGTAGTCTATGGGATGACGATTGCAGAGTATGCACAGATGATAAATGGAGAGAAATGGCTTAAAAATGGAATTCAATGTAATTTAAAGATAGTTCCACTGAAAAATTATGATAGGAATGTTATTTATCCACTTCCTATTCCCCCTTCGCCTAACTTGCCTAATGAAACGGCAGTAAATTTGTATCCTAGTCTATGCTTTTTTGAAGGAACAAATATAAGTATGGGCAGAGGAACCCAATGGCAGTTTCAAATATATGGTTCTCCTTACCTAAAAAAGACAGCTTTTACCTTTACACCAAAGCCTAATTCAGGAGATAAGAATCCTAAATATAATGGAAAAACTTGCTATGGAGAGGATTTAAGTCGTACGCCTCCCTTAACTTCTTTAAATCTTTCTTGGTTGCTCAAAGCCTATCAGCAAACAGAAGGAGTGAAAACGAATTTTTTCAATGCTTCATTTGACAAACTTGCAGGAAATAAAGAACTAAAAGAACAACTTGTACAACATAAGACAGAAAAAGAAATAAAAACTAGCTGGAAAGATGCTTTAGAAATCTTTAAAAAAACAAGAAAGAAATATCTATTATATCCTTCTGATTTCTAAAAAGATAAATGTATTTATACTTCCTATTTTTTCAAGAAAATAAAAAAATGTGAAGAAATTTATATAAAA
>CAJPPS010000170.1 GCA_905372595.1 uncultured Capnocytophaga sp.
AATATAAATTTAGCAATATTTATTATGATTTTCATAATGACTATTATTGTCAAAAATTATTCTATTGTGATAATGAGTTATTTATATATCTAAACCATATTAAAGAAAATAAAAATGTGATTTTCAATTTTATAAATGTAACTATTGCTAATTTTTCTTTTTACCCCCAAGTAAAAGAAACAGAAGGTTTTACAATAGATACTTTATATAGAGGCAGATTTGAAACTAAAGGGAAATTAAAGGAACTTTCGGATGATAGCAGAGGATACTTTTATTTAGAGTTTTATGAAGGACAAAAGATTGAATTTTGGGCGGAATACATAGTTTTAAGGGAATAATAATCCTATTTTATTGAGTAAAATAAAGAATTTAGTAATGTGTCGGATATATTCTTAAAATCTCAACAACCAACCAAGCAGTACAATGTAAAAAGATAAAATAATTATAGAGGCACGAGCTGAAAGCTCGCACCAGCAGAGGGGATTGAAGAGTTTATTATACGAATTCCCATTATAAAAATTTCATAAGAAAGATAATGAATACCGAGAAGAAAGAAATTTTTGAAGAAGATAAAGAGTATGTGGCTATTATAAATTCAGGAAAATGTAAAACTCCATTAGGATTTAGGAAAGCATTGGTAGAAGCATTTTATTTACCAGAGATTGCCTATGAAAATATTAATGATATCAATTGGTATATATTTTCATCTTGGCTTGGTTATAGAAAAATAAGAATGATATTTAATAACAGCGGAGCTTTAAAAAAACATACTATTTATGTGGAAATACAGAAAATACTAGAATTGTGGAAAATAGATTGGGAATCAAAGGACAGTAATAATAAACTTACCATTGAGTTCAAATAGTCTGGTGATGTTTCAGCTGTGTTGTTAAATCAAAATGATTACCAAGCAGTACAATGTAAAAAGATAAAGCCTGATTGATAGGGTGCAAGCGCGGGGATAGATGAACATAATTGCTTAGGGCAATTGAAAGATAAAGGTATAAAAATAGATTGTAATTAAAATGAATATCAAAAATTTCAAAGAAAAGCTAATAGAGAAATTATATAGCTTATCTGATATAAACAAATCTATATATTCTATGTATTGCATAGAAAGAATCTATGGGTTATATTTGTTATATACAGAAAAATTCAATATAAATACCATTTATGCTAATCAAATAAAGCAAAGATTATGGGAAAGTATTTTTTATAGCAACAAGGATTTAAATAATTTGAATAGAGAAATAGAAAATATTTTGCCAAAAGAAGATTTTCAAGGATGGGAAGTTGCATTAGCAATTAATATGAGTATTTGCTTTGATATATCTTTTAAATCAATGAATAATGATCATAAAAATGAGGTGTCGGGTTTATATGTATATGATTCTATATTCCAAGTATGCTGTTTTTTATCTCATCAAAAAATTATAGATAAATATTTACTTAACAGAATAGAAAATAGTGTTATTATTGCAGAAGAAGTAAATTATCAAATTCAGTATCTTCAGTATTTAGAAGACAAAAAAATGTCATTAGAAGAATTAAAGTTTTATAAAAATTATTGGGAGAATAATACTCTATCCATTCAATATATAAAAGATAAATGGTAGGATAATGTATTAGATGTGTTGTGAAAATCTTAGAAAATATATCAGTTGTGTTGCTAAGTTTATCGCCTTAAACACTACCCCATATAGAAAAGCGTTTTTAAAACCTATAAAGCGCTCTAAATAGTGCGAGGGGAATTATGAATTGTGAATTGGGCACAAGCTACAAGCTTGCGCCAGCGGGGGTATTTTTCACATACAAATAGTAGAAAAACTTATTAAAATATAACTGAGAGAATATGGAAAAAGTAAGAGATTGTCAGCTATTTATGACTCCTAATGACGAACATTTATTTTGTAAAACACTGAGAGAATTTAATTCTAATATCTATTTTTTAGATACAACACCTTCTCTTGAATTTGATATAGAAAAAAGACTTTTTGAGGACGTTTCTATACTTGACAGCAAGTTCTTCTCTATAGTTAACTTTGATTTAATAAATAAAGAAGAACTACAGAAAAACTATAAAATGTATGGTGATTATTATCATTTTGATTGTTTAGGAAGAGCTCAAATGCAATTTTTACGTTCTCATCCAGATATTTATGAGAAAGGTTGCTTGCAACACGGTAGAATAGCCGATTCTTATCACACAGAAGATGAGGAAGAAAAGAAATGGAAAAATAAGGTTTATAATATTCTTAGAAAACTAGGGGAAAAAGTGCATTGGTACTATTCTCTCCCTGATGGAGGAAAAGAAATAAATGAGAAACCTCAAAGCAATTTAGTAGCCCTTCCTGATGCAATTATGATGTATAATGGTACAAAAGAGAACTTTATGCTTAATAGTGCGGCTAAATATGTGCCTAAAGGAATTACTATCAATGATTTAATATAACTATAAAAACAAAGTTAAATGGAAAAAGTAAATGATATTACGATAAGAAAACAATACCCAAGAGAAAAAGATTATATAGTTTGGGAATATGAAGATAGCTTTAATACTATGTATGTGTATAAGGATTTTATAGAAAAGGGACAGTTACAAAAATGGAATGAAAGAAATTTTCCTTCAACTATAAAACAATTGGAGGTAAGGAGAAAAGCTGAAACAGTTCTCCCTGCTTGTATTTATGATTTTCCAAACTTGGAATACCTCTCAATTTCACCTCAACTGATTAAGAAAATTAACTGGAGTCATTTTAAAAACCTGATTGCATTAGAAACGGAAAAATTGAACTGGACAATGAAGGATGAGATATTTCCTAACTTGTTATACTTATGCGTTTTACAAGGTAGTATTAAGTTCAAGCAAAAAAACTTACCTAAGCTCAGAAGCATTATATGTAAATATACTGATGAGGTAATGAATGAATTATTATCTTATAGACGATTAGATAATATTATCTTTTACTCGGTGAACGATACTAATGTTTTAGATCAACTTTCTGGATTGGAAGATCTTAATCATTTGAAAATCAACAGTGGCAAGATAACTTCTCTTGAAGGGATTTCTAAGATTAAAGGTGTAGAGCATTTACAATTAGCTACACTTTCGCATCTTACTGATGTAAGCGAGTTGGTGGCAATGGATAGCCTCCAAGCCCTATGGATTAATACTTGTAAATATATTTCTAATTGGGATTTCCTTTTAGAAATGAAATCTTTGAAAAAATTGAGTCTTTTTGGTTGTGGAAAAAATAGACCTAATGAGAAGATTCTTTCTGCTCTGGAAGAAAGAGGGGTAAAAGTTTTTTGATATGAATAAAGTTTCTGTGAATATATCTTGTATATACTTAGAAAAAGGAATATCTTTCAAGGTATCATATAAGGTATACAAATTAGTTATGGATAGATTAAACGAAAATAATCTAAGTTTAGTTTTGCCCCAAGAACACTCCCATAGAGATGTGATAGGATTGATTATAACCACAGCTACAGGAATTAATACTATAGAGGTGAGTGCCCCAAAGTATCCAAAAAAAAGTCGCTTTATTGATGTAAGTATTAAGCTGCCTTTTATTAACATAATAAATAATGATTCCTTGTTGCTATTTGTCAATAATTTAAAAGAAGCAATTACTCAAAGCTTTAATAAATTGGAAGTAAGCACTCAGTCGCCTATATCAAATATTTTTGAGTTAATTAAAGAAGAATTATCAAAGGAGGATATCCATCATTGGTTAGGTCGTGAAATAGGTCGTGATGAGGACTATGTAGATGCATAGGGTGATTGGCAAAGAGGAAATGAGTTCTGTTTTTAGAAAATATATAGATTTGTATTTC
>CAJPPS010000171.1 GCA_905372595.1 uncultured Capnocytophaga sp.
CTCTTAATTTCTTTTCCCAATTCCAAGCTGATAGAAGTGCGTCCTCCAAGGTCAGTTCTGCTTTCCATAGAAGTTCTTTATTTGCCTTATAAGTATTTGCATAAGCCGAAACTACGTCTCCAGCCCTTCTTCCTACTATTTTGTATGGAAGAGCTTGCCCTGTTACCTTTTCAAAAGCCTTAATTACTTCTAATACAGAAGAACCTTTTCCTGTACCTATATTAAAAACTTCATAGTTAGACTCATTATTTTCTTTAAGAAGTCTTTCAAGAGCAGCTATATGTGCTTTAGCTAAATCTACCACGTGAATATAATCACGGATACAAGTACCATCAGGTGTTGGGTAATCATTTCCATATACAGAAAGTGATTCACGTAAGCCTATAGCTGTCTGAGTGATATAAGGAACTAGGTTCTGAGGAACACCATTAGGCAATTCCCCTATAAGGGCTGAAGAATGAGCTCCAATAGGATTAAAATACCTTAATGAAATAGCTTTAATATTGGCAGATATATGACAAGTATCTCGAATTATTTCTTCGTTTATTTGCTTAGTATTACCATAGGGGGATTCGGCTTGCTTAAAAGGAGCATTCTCAGAAACAGGTAGTTCATCAGCTTGACCATATACTGTACAAGAAGAACTAAATATAAAGGAGGATTTTTCTTTTCTCTGGAGCTCTTGTAAGATATAGATAAGAGAAGCTATATTATTTTCATAATATAATAAAGGCTTTTCAACACTCTCTCCGACTGCTTTGGATGCTGCAAAATGGATAACTCCTTCTATAGAGGTGTAACGCTGAAAGAAATCTTCTACTTCACTTTTCTCTCTAAGATCTATTTGTTCAAAAATAGGCTTTTTATCTGTAATTTTACTAATTCTATCTAGCACTTCTATAGAAGAATTTGATAAATTATCAACAATAATCACCTCATAACCAGCTTGTTGCAGTTCAACAACTGTATGAGAACCTATAAAACCTAAACCTCCAGTTACTAAAATAGTTGGCATATTTTTCTATAATTTTGTTTATCTAATTTTTATCTGTATAAGTAATATGGATATCCCTTTGTGGAAAAGGAATTTCAATATTTTCTTGATCAAATTTTATTTTTATATTTTCCATCAAATAAAAACGAGTATCCAAATATTTTTCTGTATTTGACCATATTCTTAGAGATAAATTAACGGAACTATCTGCTAACTCCTCTACATATACAATAGGTGCTGGCTCCTGAAGTACAGTAGGGCATTCTTTTGCTAAGGAATATAGAATTTCCTTTGCTTTCTTAATATCTGAACCATACCCTATTCCTACCATAATCTTATCTCGACGTTTATTATTTTGAGAGTAGTTGATAATACTATCCGAAAACAAAGGACCATTAGGAATCATTACTTTCTCATTCCCAAACTTAATTAATGTAGTATAGAAAGTTCCTATACGTTCTACTGAGCCTATTTGTCCTTTTGTTTCAATTGTATCACCTACCTTAAACGGCTTCAAAATTAACAACATAATCCCCCCTGCAAAATTAGAAAGAGACCCCTGTAGTGCGAGACCAATAGCAACTCCAGCAGCCGCAAGAGCTCCTAAAAAGGAAGATACAGGCACACCTACTTTCTGTATAACTGTCAAGAAAAGAACTATATAAAGAAGCCAACGTAATAATTCATTAACAAAATTCTGAATCGTAACATCTACTTCCCTATTAATCATTAAGCGTTTTACAAACTTCCTGATAAACCTACACAGCCATATCCCTACAAATAAAAGTATTATAGCTCCTATAAGATTTGGTAAAAAAGAAATAATCTTATCAACAAACTTAGTTGATAAAAGACTTACTTCCGAAAAAGATGATGAAATATTCTGTTCCATAATTACACTTAATTCATTGTTCTAAAGAAATCTGTAATTTTCTCTGATATAGATTTTATAAAGGTTTTACCTTCAGCCTTATTCTCCTCAGGTTTCTCTTCCTCAGTAGCTTGAATTGGGCTGGGTTCTATTTCCTTTTCTATCTTCACATCAGTTACAGGAAGTTCTTGTGAAGTTTCTTCTACCGAAGCTTCTTCACGGGATTGAGCAAACCCCATACGTTGTTCTTCAGCACGTTCATTCTCTATAGCATTCAAAAGAAGTCCTATTGAAGTTGCATAAATAGGTGATTCAAGCTCTTTAGGGGTATTATTAGCTAAGTGCTTATTAGGCAAACCGATGCTTGTGGTAATACCTGTTACATATTCAACCAATTGTCTCAAGTCCTTTAGCTCGCTTCCTCCTCCTGTAAGAACGATCCCTGCAATAAGTTTTTTACGAGGATCATTATAACCATAATTATTTATTTCATTAAAGATAGCTTCTATAATCTCTATCATACGACATTTGATAATATTAGCTAGCGTAGTTACTTGGATTTGCATTGGAGGTCTATCTTTGAATCTCTGGATATTAATCACCTCATTCTCTTTTGTACTTTGAGGCCAAGCAGAACCAAACTTAATTTTTAATGATTCAGCGTGTTTTTCAGAAACATCACATCCTGCTACAATATCCTTATTGATAACATTTCCTCCAAAAGGAATAACTGCTGTATAACGAATATATCCTCCTTTAAAAATAGCCAAATCAGTTGTCCCACCTCCTATATCTACCAAGGCAACTCCTAATTCCTTTTCTTCATCTGTTAATACTGATGCCGCAGAAGCTATAGGTTCTAATGTTAATCCTTTTAGTTTTATATTTGCATTGGCAATACATGTATGGATATTTTTAATAGGAGTTACTTGCCCTGTTACAATGTGAAAAAGCCCTTCTAGCCGTGCCCCTACCATTCCTATAGGCTCACGGATATCATCCTGATTATCTACCTTATACTTTTGAGGTATAATATGAATAATTTCTTGCCCTGGAAACATATTTTTCATTCCCCTGATGCGAGAAGAAAGCATCTCCATATCCTCCATAGTAATCATTTGGTCAGGATTCTTTCGGGTAAGATAATCTGATACTTCATCACTATTAATATGAGACCCTGCAATTCCTACATAAGCCTCTGTAATAGTGATTCCAGCTTTAGCTTGTGCTTGTGAAACAGCTTGCTGAATAGCTTTAGTAGTTGTTAATATATTATCAACCATCCCTCGAGAAATTCCCTGACTCTTAGCTTTTCCATAGCCTAAGATTTCTAGTTTCCCAAACTGATTTTCTGCTCCTACTACAGCTACGATTTTTGTCGTTCCGATATCAATTCCTACAAAATATTTCTTCTGATTCATTTGAGTTTCCATTTTCATCTCTAAAATTTTATTTTACGATTTTCTTATATTTATGTTGTTTTATGTTTTATTAATAATTAATTAATATTTTCTTCTAAATCCGTATTATTAGCCTTTACACAAACCACCTGATTGGTATATTGAAGGTTAATCTGTGCGTATTTATCTAGGAAATGATCCTTAGAAGCTTTTTTATAAAAAGATTTTAAGTTATTGAATTTCATATGAATATCATCACTATTTCCTATATATACCAGAAAATCAGTATCTCTCATTCTTGCTGAGAAAGCTCCCTTTTCTGAGATAATTTCTACGATATTCTCTTTTAGAAATTGATCTGTATATATATACTTAAGAATATGATAAGCATCCTGCCAAACAGTTTCTGTAACTCCCCTAACTATAGGCACTCTAGCTGAATAAGCATTGGAAAGAGGCATTCTATCTCCTTGCATATCCATATAATAGAACTGATTATTAGCATATATTCTTGCTATAGGTTCTCGTTGCTTTACAATAATCTTAAGAATCCCATCAATTGTAA
>CAJPPS010000172.1 GCA_905372595.1 uncultured Capnocytophaga sp.
ATTTAGCCCCATATAAATACTCTTAAGCTGTTCTAAGACCTCAAGGTTAGGATTTTTCTTGTTATTTTTTAGAAAATCATTTAGGACATCAGCAGCTTTTCTAAACAGATTGTCTTTAGTGCTTTTTAGTTCATCATAACGCTTAATGTCCTCAGAGGTATTACCTAATTTGTTCATCTGATCTACCAAGTTGTTTCCTTCTGATGTGTAAGTATAAGCGTAATTTAGGGCTGCATTGGCATTATCAGGAGCTATTTTCAGAGTTTTCTCGAAGTACTTTCTAGCTTCATCATTCTTTCCTTGCTGAAGATTAATTACTCCTAAGTTATATTGAGCATCCACATTATCAGGTTGTAATTCTGTAGCTTCTTTCATAAGAGACTCGAACATATTCATTTCTCCCAACTGATAATATACATTGGCTTGTTGCATAATGAGTTCAGGATCTTTTGGATAGTTTTTTCGAGCAAAAGCAAGTGCCTTTAGAGCTTCCTCTTTATTGTTCTGAGAGATATAGATATAAGCGATATTTTGGATAATTTCAGCTCTTTTTGAAGGAGTTTTCTCTTGAGTAGGGTTGGTATAATTTCCCGTTTTCATTTTCATATCGCGGGTATTCTTATCAGCTGATTTCTCAACTAATCCTGTTTCTTTATTTTTAGCAGCATAAAGGGTCTCTGAGCCATCATATTTCAAATCTTTAAGTTCTAGGAAATACTTTAAGGCAGGCTCATAGTCCTTTGCTTGGGTAGAAGCTACCGCTGCATTATATAGAAACAGAGTATCTGAAGGACTGAATCTGTACACTTGTTCAAATGCTATTGCAGCATTTTTAAAATCATTCTTTTCATAGAATTGCTGTCCTTTAGCTGCTGCAATACTAGCCACTTCACGAGCTATTTGTTCTACTTCAGAAGATATCTTACCTCCTACTTTCTTAGCTTCTGTCAGGGAAGAAGAAGCAATAGCGAGAGAATTTACGACATCCTTTCCTGCTTTTACATTCTTCAGAGCCAACTCCCCTCTTAGGAGATAATATTCAGCAGTGGTTTTCTTACTAGAAAAAGCCAAATCCTTACTTTTTTCTAATAACTGTTCAGCTTCCGTTAAGTTATTTCTATCAATGGCTTTCTTAACATCTTTAAGCTCCTTTTTTTGCGCAAAAGAAACAGATGAAAGCGCAAGAGCTGTTATTAATAAGATACTTTTTTTCATTTTGTTTAATTTTATATTTAACTTATAATTATTTATTCATTAGTAATAGTATCGGTGTCATTTACTTCGGATTCAGTCTCGTTCTCGTCATCTTTCATTACTTTGGCTACCGCAGCTATAGAATCATTTCCTTTGATATTAATAAGACGAACTCCTTGTGTAGCACGTCCCATTACTCGAAGCTCACTAACAGACATACGAATAGCCATTCCTGATTTGTTAATAATCATTAAATCATCTTCATCAGAAACAGTTTTTATAGCCACAAGATTCCCTGTTTTCTCGGTAATAGAAATAGTTTTTACTCCTTTTCCACCTCTGTTGGTAATGCGATATACGGCTTCTCCTGTTTCTGGGTCATCTATAAAAGTACGTTTTCCATAACCATTTTCAGAGACTACTAATACAGTTTCTTCTCTTGGATTCTCAATAGTAATCATTCCAATTACTTCATCATTAGCATCATTATCGAAAGAAATACCACGTACCCCAGAACCACTACGCCCTACAGCACGTACTTTTTCCTCTGGGAAGCGGATTGCCTTACCTGATTTGACAGCTAGCATTACTTGGCTGTTTCCTGTAGTAAGTCGTGCTTCTAACAATTCATCATCTTCTTTGATGGTAATAGCCATAATTCCATTTTGTCTTGGACGAGAATATTGTTCTAAGCAAGTTTTCTTGATAATACCCTTTTTAGTAGCCATTATTACATAATGACTATTAATATATTCTTGATCCTTGAGGTCGTGAGTACAGATAAAAGCTTTCACATTATCATCAGGCTCTATATTAATAAGATTCTGTATGGCTCTTCCTTTAGTATTTTTGCCTCCTTCAGGGATTTCATACACCCTAAGCCAAAAGCACTTTCCTTTCTCAGTAAAGAAAAGCATATATTGATGATTGGTTCCTACAAATAGATGTTCTATGAAATCCTTATCACGTGTAGCAGAACCTTTCTGACCAACTCCTCCTCGAGACTGTGTTTTGTATTCGTTTACCGAAGTTCGTTTGATATATCCAGCATTGGAGATGGTGATAACCACTTGCTCATCTGGAATAATATCTTCCATAGAGATATCACCTCCAGCATATTCTATAACAGAACGGCGTTCGTCGCCATACTTGGCTTTTATTTCTAAAAGTTCCTCTTTGATAATTTGGGTACGGCGTTCTTTATGAGCAAGAATATCTTCTAAATCTATAATATAAGCCTTGATTTCTTCATATTCTTCACGAATTTTATCAAGTTCTAGCCCTGTTAATCGACCCAAACGAAGGTCTATAATAGCTTGTGCTTGAATATCAGAAAGTTCAAATTCTTTGATAAGTCCTTCTTTGGCTATTTGTGTATCCTTTGAATTTCTAATAATATAGATAGCTCTATCCAATGTATCTTTGGTAGCGATAACTTTCATAAATCCTTCCAAGATATGGATACGCTCCTTCGCTTTCTTGAGTTCGTACTGCGTTCGTCTATACACGACATCATAACGATGCTCTATAAAATGATAGATTAAATCCTTAAGATTCAATTGTTGAGGGCGTCCATTAACTAAAGCTATATTATTGACACTAAAAGCTGACTGTAGAGGTGTATGTTTAAATAGGTTATTAAGTACTACATTAGGGATAGCATCTTTCTTAAGAACATATACAATACGCATACCGCCCTTACCTGTTTCATCGAATACATCAGAGATACCCTCTAATTTTCCTTCTTTGATAAGGTCAGCAGTTTGCTTAACCATTAAGGCTTTATTTACTTGATAAGGGATTTCTGTAACAATAATACATTCGTGTTTATCTACTTCTTCAAAGTGAGCCTTTGCTCGAATTACAACACGTCCTCTTCCTGTTTTGAAAGCTTCTCTTACCCCATCATAACCATAGATAGTTCCTCCAGTAGGAAAATCAGGAGCTTTGATATATTCAATAAGTTCATCTATAGTAATATCCTGATTTTCAAGATAGGCAATAGTTCCATCAACTACCTCAGATAAGTTATGAGGAGGCATATTGGTTGCCATACCTACAGCAATCCCAGAAGTACCATTGATAAGCAGGTTAGGAATACGAGTAGGAAGAACAGTAGGCTCCTCTAATGTATCATCAAAGTTTAGGCTATGATCCACAGTTTCCTTATCTATGTCAATGAGCATATCTTCTGCCATTTTTCGCATTCTGGCTTCTGTGTAACGCATAGCAGCAGGGGAATCACCATCTACAGAGCCAAAGTTACCCTGACCATCCACAAGCATATAACGCATATTCCATTCTTGCGCCATACGAACCATAGTATCATATACAGAAGAATCTCCGTGTGGGTGATATTTACCCAGAACTTCCCCTACAATACGAGCCGATTTTTTATAAGGAGTATTACTACGTACTCCTAATTCGTGCATACCAAAGAGTACACGCCTATGTACAGGCTTCAGCCCATCACGTATATCTGGTAATGCTCTTGAGACAATCACTGACATTGAATAATCAATGTAGGCAGTCTTCATTTGTTCTTCAATATTAATAGGAATGAGTTTTTCTCCTTCTATCATTGCAAATATATTGTTTTTATTTCAAGGTGCTAATT
>CAJPPS010000173.1 GCA_905372595.1 uncultured Capnocytophaga sp.
AGCTGGTAATGTGTCAGATGTGTTATTTTTAATTATGTAGTAGAATGCGACAAAAATAAATAGTAAATAGTAAAAAAATTACTGAGGCACCTATTTTATTCTTTTTGTTGGGGCAGGGGCTAGTAGGTAATGAGTAAGAAAAGGATTCCTGCGAGGATACGGTAATAGCCCCAAGGGGTGAAGCCATATCGCTTTACTAGGGATACGAATCCCTTGATGGCGATAATTGCCACCAGATAAGCCACTAGGTTTCCTATAAGGAAGGTGGTGAGGTACTGGCTATTCTGAGCTAGGAGCTGGTATCCCTTAAGGTCGACCCCTGTACCGTGGTAGGTCTTCAGGCAAAGGGAATAGACTGTTACGGCGAGCATCGTAGGGACGGCTAGGAAGAAGGAGAACTCGGCAGCGAGTCCGCGAGAGAGCCCTTGCTGCATCCCCCCGATGATAGAGGCGGCGGAACGGCTGGTTCCGGGCATCATCGCTAGGCACTGCCAGAGCCCTATAAGGAAGGCATTTTGGGGGGTGATATTCTCTTGAGTGGTTACTTTAGGTTCTTTGAAGAAACGGTCGATAAAGATCAGTACTACCCCTCCGGCGATAAGCATCAGGGCGATATAAACGGGCTTGCCCATTACCTTCTCAATAGGGTCGTCCAGGAGCTTTCCTAGGATAAGGGCAGGGATTACAGCGATGATGAGCTTACCATAGAAACGCCAGCGTTCTGAGGAGAAGCTGAAGAAAGTACGCCCGTAGAGGGTTACCACGGCAAGGATTGCGCCTAGCTGGATACAGAGGGCGAAGATGCGGAAGAAATCGTCCTCGGGGATTCCCATCAGCTCACGGGAAAGAATCATATGGGCTGTAGAGGATACGGGCAGGTACTCGGTGAGTCCCTCTACGATAGCGATCAGGATAGCGTGCAACAAGTCCATAGCGTATTATTTAGAGGGTTTATCTTCGTCTTTTTTCTTTTTCTGGTATAGGATAGCCACCACCTGTGTAGCGAAGCCTAAAAGCACCAGTGTAGGCGCTAAGCTGATGCGTCTAAAACCGAAGATATCGGGGTTGAACACCTTAGGATCCTCACTGCCCCCGCCACTCATCAGCAAGAAGCCTATTACAATAAGGGCAAGCCCTATGAGGAGCCCTATAAAATTCTCTTTCTTAAATATAAATTCTTTCATAAAAGTGAGTTTTTATTAGTGAATTAGCAAAACTTAAACGTATATTGTACTTGTTCTTGGACAGAGATGCTTTCTTTTTCAAATTTCAGCTGCTTGATAGGGTTGGCAATGGTTTACCAACTCGGTTTTTATGCTTTTCCATCGTTGGGCGACCGTTATTCCGTTATTCTTTAGGTTTGTTTAGTAATACAGGTCATCTGTATGTAGGTTCAGGAAGCGTTGGGCGGCGAAGTAGGTACTAATCCAGCTGAGGAAGGTACCCATCGCAAAAATGCCTATGAACACCCCTACCAAGTCGCCTATATGTTCGTTCAGGGCGATTTCAGGCCATTGCTCCCCTACCCAATACACCAATAGGCTCAGGGCGATACAGGCGAGGGTAGCACTGAGGAGCCCCAAGGCGATATGCTTGAGGATAAACGGACGGCGGATGAATGCCTTGGTAGCGCCCACCAACTGCATCGTCTTGATAACAAAGCGTTTGGAATAGACTGCCAAGCGGATAGAGGCGTTGATGAGCAACATCGCCACTAGGGTAAAAATCACCGATATCCCCAACAGCGCTAGGCTGATACGGGTGAGATTATGGTCAATCTTAGCCAGCAGGTCTCGGTCATAGGTTACTTCCTTGACGGAGGCATTCTGAGCGATTTCTTCAGCGATGACACGCACTTGCTCAGGGGTTACATAGCTTGCCTTAAGCCTGAGGTCAAGAGAGTTTTTTAGGGGATTGACCCCGATGAGAGTGACGAAGTCCTCCCCCAGCTCCTGCATAAAGGTTTCTGCAGCGGCTTCCTTGGAGATATATTGAACCTCAGCGGTATAGTCTGCCAGAGAAAGGCTCTTATGCAACTGCTGTATGTCGGCTTCCTTGGCTTGGTCTTTGAGGAAAATGGAGATTACCAAGCGTTCTTTATAATGCTCGGTAAGTCGCTGTCCATTGAGTACCAAGAGCCCCAAGAGCCCCAAGAGGAAGAGTACAAGGGTGATACTCAGGGTAATAGAGAAATAGGAAGAGACGAGCTTCCTACGGTTATAACGTTCGCTACGGGTGTGCACGGTAATAAAATTCTATTTCAGGGGCAAAGGTACAAAAATAATTATAATATCCCACAGAAGTATGAAGCCACACAGGCATTTTTTTCTCATAAAAATAAATTGTCAGGGGCGACCCGCCCCCCGTACGGGGTACGAGCCGTACAGGCGATTTTTTAATAAGGTTATAAGAATAAATTCTCAGAGGGTACGAAGCCGTACGGGCGTTTTTTTAAAGGCTAGAAATAATTCTCAGAGGGTACGAAGCCGTACGGGCGTTTTTTTAAAGGCTAGAAATAATTCTCAGAGGCGAGTCGCCTCCGCGAGCTTGAAGCTCTGTGAATACTAGGCACAAGGTGCGAGCCACACGGGCAATTTTTTCTTTTTAAAAGGCTATAAATAATTGTCCGGGGTGACTCACCCCCCACACGGGCTTTTTTTTTACTAGGAATAAAAAAAATAATTGTCAGGGGCGACTCGCCCCCGCCTCCGCCCCTCTCTCAGCAGATTTTTTCTATGCCTTGTTGTTGGCATTTTTGGAAGAAGAACTTCAGGGCTATTTCGCGCTTGAGGGATAGGTCTCCTTCGGGGGATAGGGTCTGCTTGAGGCGCTGTCTCAGGGGTGCTTTGGCGCGTTGTTCTTGGGCATACTGGGCACGCATCAGGGCTTGTTCGTCAGGGGTAAAGGGTGGGATAATGCCCTTGCGACAGAGTCCTAAGTAGAGCCACTCGCTGAAGAACGGTAGCTCCCCCCGCTGGCAGTAGTCCTGATAGGCACGATGGATATTCTGAGCAAATCGCTCTGGGGATAGGTAGCCTGAGGAGGAGCGCTCTTGTACCTCTTCCTTGGGCATTGTGGATATCCTGTGTGTCTGCCGTAATTGCCGAATCCAATCTTGGTACTTGGCAAGTATCTGGCTGAGGTAGGTAGCATTTACCAGCTGGTAGTGCTGTGTATGTTCGCCATAGGCTCCATAGCGCTCTAGCTGTAAGGCTTTGTATATCTCCTCTAGGGAGAGATAGGCAAACTGAGAGGCTACAAGCCGTAGGATATCCTCCTTCTGTAGGGGTGATATACGTCCTTGTATGCCCACCAATAGTGCGTGCTGAGTAATGATAGCCCCTAGTAGCGCTCTTGTATGCTCCTTTGGTAGGGTGCGTATAGGTGAGAAAGTAGGTGCTTGCTGTGCAAAGTGTAGAGGATGACAGTCTCCTGCCTTGCATATCTGCGAGAATAGCTGTTGCTGGCTCTCGTCTGCCAAGGAGTCGAGGGTAGCAGGGTATGAAGCCATAGAGGCACTCCCCTCCTGAAGGGAGGCAGTAGGCATTATAGTAGGTAATATTTCCATTTTCGTTACTAGTTAAGGTTTTTATTCAAGTACGAAGCCGGTGTGAAGCCACACGGGGGCGGGTCGCCCCTGACAATTTTTTTTCTTTAAGAGTGTGAAGCCACACGGGCAATTTTTTTCTTTAAGAGTGTTATAAGAGTGTGAACACGGGCAATTTTTTCTTGGGTTAAAAAATAAATTCTCAGAGGGTGCGGGGGTGAGTCACCCCTGACAATTTTTTTTCTTTTTGGGGTGATAAG
>CAJPPS010000174.1 GCA_905372595.1 uncultured Capnocytophaga sp.
AACTCTTAATTTTTAAAGATGAACCATCATTTAGAAAACTATTATTCAGGCGATTCGGCTTGGAATCAGCTTGTAAGTCTTTATGAGGATCTCGACACCAACAATTCCCTTACCAAAGAACTATTACAACAGCTGAACTATCATAGGGATATTGCCCAAGTGATTTATGGGAAATTTGGATTCAGCAGCCTCTCTGTCATCACACAGCCTGTACCTGCTTTAGACAATCTAAGCATTGCCGACTGTATCGCAGCTCCAAATCTCCTACAAAGATTAAAAGAATGTCTCATAAGAATGGAATAACCCCCCATAACTTAAAACTCAAAATTAAAAACTCAAAATTATGTATTGGATTTTACTTATTATAGCAGGCCTTTTTGAGGTTGCTTTTACTTTCTGTCTTGGCAAAGGGAAAGAAACACAGGGTACTACGATGTACCTATGGTACGGAGGCTTTTTGCTCTGTACTTTTATCAGTATGTCCCTACTTATGAAAGTCTCCCAACACCTCCCCTTAGGCACTGCCTATGCGGTATGGACAGGTATAGGAGCCGTAGGTACCACCTTAGTAGGAATTTGGTTCTTCAAGGAACCCGCTTCCTTCTGGCGCCTCTTCTTCCTCACCACTCTTATTGGTTCTGTAGTGGGACTCAAAGCAACCCATATACCTTAAGAATTAACTTATCAACAATCTGTTTTTTTAGTTCTTTTTGGTATGCTTTTTGCTGAAATCTGTCCTTGAAAAAACAATTCCAATGAAAAAAATATTTATCATCGCTGGTATGCTATGCTTCCTCAGTGAAGGTATAGCTCAGATTAAGCTTCCTCAACCTAGTGTAAAAGGAAGTATCGAACAAATAGTAGGACTCACTGAGGTAGAGGTGGATTACACTCGTCCTGCCAAGCGAGGAAGAAAAATCTTCGGAGAGTTAGTCCCTTATGGACGTGTATGGCGTACTGGAGCCAATGAGAATACTACTATTTCCTTCAGTGAAGATGTAGTAATCACCGGAAAAGTGCTTCCCAAAGGGAAATATGCTCTTTATACCAAGCCCGAGGCTGGCAAATGGACTTTCTATTTCTACAAGAAAAATGACAATTGGGGACTCCCTCAACAATGGGATGAAAGCCAAATAGCTCTACAAGCTGAAGCTAAATCTATCCCTTATCCTATGGAAACAGAGTATCTTACCATTGAGCTAAACCCTATCAATTATAACGATGGGAAAATAGCCATCCGATGGGATAAAACATTGGTAGAACTTCCTTTCCACACCCATACCCAAGAGCAATCAATGGAGAATATTGCCGACAAAATTACGTCTGAATCCTCCGCTCGCGACTACTATGAAGCTGCCAATTACCTGCTCAATTCCAATGGAGACCTCAACAAAGCCAATGAGTTCATCTCCAAGTCTCTCAGTATGCAGAAAGATGCCCCCTATTATATGTATCGTGCCCAAGCCATTATCCTCTCCAAGTTAGGAAAAACCAAAGAAGCTATCAAAGCTGCCGAAACTTCCTTACAAAAAGCCAAGAAAGAAGGCAATGAAGACTATGTAAAAATGAATCAGGACTCTATTTCCCAGTGGAAGAAAAAAAGATAGGAATATATTTAGGTAATAATACCAATCAAGAGTTTTGACATTTCAACTCTTAATCCACATTAAAAAGCAACAGGTAATAGTTCTTCTCTATTGCCTGTTACTTTTTACCTCTTACTTAATTGGAAGATTAAGACTTATCTTTACATTATCTCCTACAATAGCTCCAAAGAAACCACTTCCTACATTAAATGGCTTACGAGAGAGTTCAAAATCCATTTTGAGTATATCCCCCTCTATGGTAAAAGGAATTTCCTTACTTTGAGTTTTACCCTTTATCTTTATATCAAAGGTACCGAGGTGTTTTCCTTGAGATACTTTAGTAATTTTGGTAGATTGCATCTCAATGTATGGGTAGTTTTTCGCATCGAACCACTCCTGATTTTGCAAATGCTCATCTCGCTTATCACTTTCAGTATATACACTTGCTATCTCCGCCTTTCCATAGATATTTGTCTCTGGATCTATGTGATAGCTATACTTCTTAAACTCCCCTTTTACTGTAAGGAAGCCCTTCTTGATAGAGAAAGTGATAGGCGTTTTTGTTTGTGCTTGTCCCATAGTAGGAGTCACTACAAATACGGAAAATAATAGGGATGTCCCTACAAACAACTGTTGAAATACTTGTGTCTTCATTATTTTATTTCTTTTATTATTTCTGGGTGCAAAGTAACGGAGAATGCAACAAATAAAAATTACCTTGTGGTAATAAAGACTAAGAGCGTGCCATTCTGTTGCGAATACGACTAAGTGACTGTGGGGTAACACCTACAAAAGAAGCTATATCCTTCAGATTAAGTCTCTGTATAAGAGGCTTATATATAGATAAAAATCTCAGATACTTTTGTTCAGGAGTATCCACAAGCCCTGAGGTGATATGTGAAACTGTCCCTATGAAATAGTGCTCCATCAAAAGGCGACCAAACCGCTCTCCCTGAGATACTTCCCTATAAAAACGCTGGAGATCAGCATAGGTGATCGCCAGTAGCTGTGTGTCTTCCAAGGTTACAATCGTCTTATTGGTAGGAGTCTGGTTCAGGAAACTCTGTGCAGCAAAAGCAAAGGAATTTTCAGCATTGAAATAAACAGTAAGTTCTTTCCCTTCATAATTGATATAATGGCGCAAAAGCCCCGATACTATAAAATACATATGCTTACAAACAGCCCCCTCTCTAAGAAGTGTATCCCCCTTAGCAAGAGACAAAGGTGTAAAAAGCTCCCCTATCAACTGTTCTTCAGCTGGGGACAAGGAGATATATTCCTTTATTTTTTGAATAAGTAGTTCTTCGTGGGTCATTTGTAATTGGTCATTATTTATACATATCAATATCTATCCAAGCATTAAGCCTATGGAGTATATCAAGTATTTTATTATCAAAAACGATGGCGGGACAGCTCTCCTCAGGACTCATTTCTACACAAAAAAGTAATTTTGAAGTAAGAGCAAACGCTTTGATAAAAGAAGCTAATTCTTTCAAACAAGGCGTTACCTGAGCGGCAAATACCTGCAAATTATCTTCAATAAAAAGAGTTTCGAGAGGAGCAAAGTTATATTCCCAGAAAGTCTCTTCACTGACACGATATTTTAGTTGGTCTCCCTTATAAGCGGTTTGAGTAGGTGGAAAACCTATGATATTGGTTACCTTATCCACATCAAAATAATCTCCATATATACAAAAGGAAAGGCGAATAGTAGTTGGCTGGTGTTTCATTAGTTGGTTATTTGTTATTTACTGCTGACTGCTATTTTATTTTGATTCTCACATACTTACAAGGCTTATCTGGTTTATCGTATTGATAACTATCAGAGAGATCCATTGCAACATATAAGTATCCGTCTTTGCCAAAGAAAGTAGGTCGTTTTTTATCATTCTCATAAGCAATCCAGTAGCGAATCCCTGCCACTGTGACAAGCTCAATTTTAAAAGGGTCTTTGCTTAATACTTTATATAACGCAATAGCCGTAGGACCTCCCATTTCTGTCTCCCCAAGAGTAATGATATACTTTCCATTGGGCGAAAGGTATGGGTAACTATCTATTTCTGTTTTATGACCTGTTCTTTTATCTATAAAAAACTTATCCCACGTTTCGTCATAAGTTCCTGCTATAAGGTATTGGTGTATTGGTTTCATATCGCCCAAATATTCATATTCTTCCCTATCTGCCTCTGGTTTTAGTGCTGAATCCTTAAACTC
>CAJPPS010000175.1 GCA_905372595.1 uncultured Capnocytophaga sp.
ATTAGTACAGAAAACGCCTTTTTCATTTCCCCCTTCTCCAAGAGAACTAAGGCAGGCAACAGAATCAGAAATTAGGGTAATTTGGCTTACATTCAGATTGTTTAGAGGAGCTGTAGCTAGCCATTCCTGATTATTTTCTTTGATAAAAACTCCTTGATGATTAGCAACCCAAAGAGTCTGACGCTCCCAATCCACTGCCATAGCTGTAGTCTGAGGAGTCATAAAATCAGCAAAGGTAGGGGAGAAGCTAGCTCCATTATTATTACTATACCATACGCCTGACTGTGAAAAGGCTACATATAGTTCGTAGGGGTTCTTGGGGTTTCTTTCCACAGAAATAATTTCCCCGGCTCCTCGTGTGATGGGGAGAGCTTCAAAAGGAATATTCTTTACCCACGATTTTTGTAGATTTTCCTTGCGAATGGCTTCCTGTCGGTCTTGTAATTGTGCATTACTTAGGCTTACAAAAGAGATAAAAGCAATAAAAAAAAGAATATTTTTCATATCTTTAATGATTAATTAACTAATATGAATAGGAAGTATTCCAAAGGATTCTAGCTTTTTCCAAATCCTCAGGTGTATCTATTCCTATATTTTCAACAGGGGAAAGTACCATTTTAATACGTTTTCCATTTTCCAGATAGCGGAGTTGTTCTAATTTTTCCATCTCCTCCAAAGCAGAAGCAGGGAGGCTATAGAAGTCCATTAGAGCTTCCTTTCGGAAAGCATATACTCCGATGTGTTTCATATAATGAAAAGAACTTCTCCCTTCTCGGTTGAAAGGGATTACTGAACGAGAGAAATACAAGGCAAACTGGTTCTTATCAGTAACCACTTTTACATTATTTGGATTCTCAATTTCTCCTCTATCAGATAATGGAGTCATCAAAGAAGCAAGGTCTATTTGCTTGAGGGAATCCTCTTCAAATACCTTTAGGAGTTTCTCTAAACTATCCTTTTGAATGAAAGGTTCATCTCCTTGTACATTGATAATTATATCAGCAGGAAGTTCCGCAACGGCTTCCGCAATTCTATTGCTTCCACAATTATGAGCTAGCTTACTGATGAATACTTTTCCTCCAATAGAGGTGATTCTTTCGGCAATTTCCTCACTATCAGTGGCTACCCATACTTCATCAAAAAGATGTGTTTGCACGGTAGCTAAGTAAGTTTGCTCAATTACCGACTTACCTCCTAAGTCCTGTAATAACTTATAAGGAAAGCGAGTAGCCTGTAGCCGAGCAGGAATAACAGCTATTTTTCTCATAAGAATCCTAATTCTAGTTTAGCTTCTTCACTCATCATTTCTTGTCCCCAAGGTGGGTCAAAAGTAAGTTCTACTTCTACTTGGTTAATCTCATCAATACTGCTTATTTTTTCATAAACCTCTTGAGGGAGCACCTCTGCTACGGGGCAGTTAGGAGAGGTAAGAGTCATAAGGATTTTCACATCATAATTTTCATTGATAAAAACATCATAGATAAGTCCTAATTCGTAAATATCAACAGGGATTTCAGGGTCATAAATGGTATGGAGTACTTCTACTATTTTTTCTCCAATAAGGTCTGTATTAATAGGTTCATTCATTTTATTTGGTATTTAAAAGAGTTGCTTGTGCGTATAATTTCATTTGTTCTATCATACTAACTAATCCATTAGCACGGGTAGGAGAGAGGTGTTCCTTAAGTCCTATTTTATCAATAAAGCTCATATCAGCATGTAGGATGTCAGTAGCTTTCTGTCCAGAAAGTACCTGAATAAGGATAGCAATAATTCCCTTAGTAATAATAGCGTCACTATCAGCAGTAAAATAGATTGTATCACCTTGGCAATCAGCGTGTAGCCATACTTGGCTTTGGCAACCTTTGATAAGGTAATTTTCTGTCTTATATTGTGAATCTATCATAGGAAGTTGCTTTCCTAAGCTAATCATATATTCATAGCGATCCTCCCAATTCTCTAGCAATGTGAAGTCAGCAATTAGGTTCTCTTGTATCTGAGTAATGGTCATTTTTTTAGGTGCAAAAATACAAAAATAATAAGTAAGAAATAATAATTAACAATCTAATAACGGTAAGAATGGCATTCAGCATTTGGGTCAGCTAAAAATTCCTGTGGATCTATTTCAATATTTTTTACATCAATCAGAGGTATTGGTAATTCAAATTGATAACTGTTTTCAGCCCAATTCCATACAGGTAGAACAATACGTTCCATATTGGTAAAAGGATTAGGTTTTTCCCCAAAGGTTAGGTCTATAGGAACATATACAGAGAAAGGTTTTTGCCCTTGAGGGATAATTAGAATATCCAGAGGCATAGGTACACGCCCTTTTTTGGAGAGGGTAACGAGCGTTCTATTGCCTTTAGCTTCTACTTTTTCTATACAATAGCCAATGTGGTGTGTTGTCTGCATAAATTCATTCAGGAACCAATGTAATTGCATTCCTGATTCTTTTTCGGCGCATCTGATGAAGTCCTCAGGAGTAGGGTGCTTGAAAGCAAATTCTTTGTAGAAACGCTTAAGAGTTCGTTCCATTGCCTTGCGTCCTATAATATAGTCCAGATGAGAGGCAAACATAGTTCCTTTTGCGTAGGCAGTACTAAAATATGCCCTACTAGTCTCAAAAAAATCACCTCTTATAGAAGGATCTTCTTCTTTTGCTTCAGAAATATACTTTAGGAAAGCCTTACGGCGAAAATCAGAGAAGTTTGCCATAGGCTTTTTCTCTATCACATCAGCATAAGCCCATAGTTGTAGAAAACAAGTGAATCCTTCGTCCATCCAAGGGTATAACTGCTCATTGGAAGCAAAAATATGCTGAAACCAAGTATGAGCCAGCTCGTGAGAAGCTGTTTTAATAAGAGCATCTAGTTCTTTTCCACCTTCTATAAAGGTACACATTGCATATTCCATAGCTCCTTGCCCAGCTTGTATAAAGGAATAATGGCTCCAGGGATAGCGCCCTACTTTTTGCTCATAGAAATCCATTACTTCAGCCATAGGAGCCTGTATTTTCTTCCAATTCTCTTGGAAAGTCTTATAGAAAAAATGAATTTCGGTTCCTCTTTTGCTCTTAACAATGTCGTGCTGGAAGTTAGGGTCGGCAGCCCAAGAGAAATCAATTACATTGGTAGCTTTAAAGTGCCAAGTTCTGGTCTTTTGTTTGGTTTTCACTTCTTTGATGCCTCCATACCCAAATCCTATTTGTTCAGGATTTTGTAGGTCTCCTGTTCCGGCTACAATATAGTTTTTGTCTAAGGTAATTTTTACATCAAAGTTAGCCCAATCTCCATAGAATTCAGCAAAAATATATTGGTAAGGGTGCCATCCTTTGCTATCATAAGCACAGATGCGAGGATACCATTGAGAAAGGGAAAGAGCTACCCCGTCAGAATTATTTCGTCCCATACGGCAAACAGACTCAGGGATTTGTGCCGTATATTTCATCTTAAAGGTAGCTTTGCTATTAGGAAGGATAGGCTCTTTAAGGATTACTTGTAGGATTGTTCCTACTTCCTTGTAAGTAACTGGACTTCCATTCTGTTCTAAGGATTGAATACGAATAAATCCTTGTTCATTATCCTTCAGGGTACTAATTTTGGTAACTAACTTAGGTTCTGCTTCAGTTCCTATATTTTTATAGAAACGAACGGGCATATCAGAGGTATTACGCATATGTACATCCATCTGGCTATTAGGCTGAAAAGCATTCAAATACAGATGATAGAAAAGAGTACGAAGGGTATCAGGTGAGTTATTATAAT
>CAJPPS010000176.1 GCA_905372595.1 uncultured Capnocytophaga sp.
ATAATCCTTAAAAATAAAAAATTAACAATACGAGAGAAAAGATTGTATTTTTCTCGTATTTTTTATATTTTTACGCCAATTTCCGAATGATCTTATATGCTCTTTTAATTATCTAAAAATAAATGTTTTATGAAAAAAATAGTGTTTGTTTTCTTTCTTATTTTGTCATTTGTAGCAAGAGCACAAGAAGAGACTATTGTAAGAGGAAATGTATTCAATGTGAAAAATAATTTACCTATTGATAATGTAAATGTACTGAATATTAATCAGGTACGAGGAGCCGTTTCAAATCTTAAAGGAGATTTTGCTATTCGTGCTTCCGTGAATGATACATTACATTTCTCTTACCTAGGCTTTAAGTCTATCAAAATCAAAGTTACTCAGGATATGATTAAGTTTCCAGGAACTCGAATAGGAATGACTGAGCTAGCTTATGCTTTGGAGGAAGTAGTGATTTCTCCTTACCGATTAACGGGCTATTTGGATATAGATGCTAAATATATGCCTATCAACACCAATAGACAATACAGTATTTCAGGGCTGGAACTAGGATATGAGCCCAGAAAACGTAGTCCTAATATGGTAGAAGAAGCAGTAGGATCCATTTTGAACCCAGCAGCCCTTCTTTACAAAGCCTTTAGTGGTAGATCTAAAGACCTACGTAAGCTCAAAAAGATGAAGCAAAGTGATGAAATTCGTAGTATGCTTAATGAAAAATATGATCGAGAGACACTTTCTGAGATTCTAGGAATTGATAAAGATAAGATGGAGGATTTGCTCCGTCATTGTAACTATTCTAAAGATTTTATTAAGAATTCTAATGACTTACAATTTCTAGAAGCCTTAACGGAATGTTATGAAGAATACAAATTACTAAATAAAAGTAAATAAAATTATAGTTATAGATAAATAGTCGTAAATAAATTGAATAAAATGAAAAAGTTTTTGAAAATCTTTGGTATCATCTTTTTACTATTGATATTATTGCTTGTTTCTGTACCTTTTCTCTTTAAGAATACAATAAAGGAGAAAATTATGGAAAAAGTGAATGAAAGTGTAGATGCACAAATCAGTTTTACGGACTTCTCCCTCAGTGTGTTCAAGAACTTCCCTAATGCAACCGTGGAAGTGGGCGGACTGAAGGTGATTAACAACGCCCCTTTTGAGGGAGATACCTTGGCCTATGTGGGTAATTTCTCTGCAAAGGTGAACCTTAAGGATATACTCTTTAAGAAAGACGATGAACCTTACAAACTCCTTGGCTTCTCCATAGCCGATGCGGTGGTAAATGTACGTATAAATGAAGCAGGCAAAGGCAACTTTGACATTGCCAAAAGCACCTCGGATACTCCAGAGAGTGAGGAGCCAAATAATTTCTCTCTTGACTTAAATGAGTATAGCATTGATAATCTGCGTTTTACCTTTAAGGAAGATGGCTCTAAGATGAGTGTAATAGTGGATAGTCTTTATCACAAAGGAAAAGGAAACTTTGCAAATCAAGTGCTTGATTTAGAGACTACTACATCACTTAAATTGTCTTTTGCTTCTGATGGTACTGCCTTCTTGCGCAACAATGTGGTGACCCTTGATGCGATCTTGGGTATAGACCTTAATCAGCAAAAATATACGCTAAAGGACAACACGCTAAAACTAAATGACTTAGAGCTTAATTTTGATGGCTTTGTACAACTCTTGGACGATGGCCAGCTCTATGACCTGAGTTTTAAGACACCTAAGACTACCTTTAAGAACTGTTTAGACCTGATTCCTGCTGCTTATACCAAGAGTATAGAAGGGGTACAAACAACAGGAGAATTTACAATCAACGGGAAGGTAGCGGGCAAATACACCCCTACGACTATTCCTAAGTTGGATATTCGTATGCTCTCCAATAATGCGTCTTTCAAGTATCCGTCTCTGCCTAAGTCGGTTAAGAATATTGATATAGATGTTAAGATAGGCAATGATACCGAGAAATTGGAAGATACTTATGTGAATATCAATCGTTTTGCTTTCACAATAGACCAAGATGCTTTCTCGGTAAAAGTCCTTTTGAGGAACCTTACAGGGAATATGCTTGTGGATGCAGACCTTAAAGGAACTATCAACTTGGAGAATATCCAAAAAGCTTATCCTGTAAAAATGGATTTAGACCTTAAAGGGATTCTTAAGGCAGATATTACTACAGCTTTTGATATAGCATCAGTAGAAAAACAAGCCTACGAACGTATTCGAAATTCGGGACATGCTTCCTTAGAAAAATTTGTATATTCAGGAGCAGGATTTCTACAACCTTTCCATATCAACAAGGCAGGACTTTCCTTTAATAATGCTAAGATAGAGCTTACCGAACTGGATGCTAAGACAGGTAAGACTGACTTTAATATCAAGGGAACCTTGGAAAACTTCTATGGCTTTACCTTGCGCAATGAAGTACTCAAAGGGAACTTCTCCTTGGCTTCCAATCATATAGATGTAGGTGACTTTATGCAAACCGATACGCCAGCGGAAACCCCTAAGCAAGAGGAAGAAAAACCCGCTGAGACTAAGCCTGCCACTACAAACACCTCTACCGCAGGAGCTTCTATCAAAATTCCTGCTTTCTTAGATTGTACCTTGGATGCTAAGGCTAAGAGTGTTCTTTATGATAAACTCAATCTTACCAATGTCTCAGGTAAGCTTATTATCAAGGATGAAAAAGTAAGCCTACAGAACTTGCAGACCAATATTTTTGGAGGAAAAACAGCCATTACAGGAAGTGTATCCACCAAGGGAGATACCTCCACTTTTGCTGTAGATTTGGATATGACCAAGCTCAATGTTACGGAGTCTTTCTCTCAGATAGAGATGCTTAAGAAAATCATGCCTATCGCTAAAGTAGTAGAGGGATTCTTTAGCTCTAAGATCAATGTAACAGGAAAGCTCACTCCTGAAATGACTCCTGATATTAATTCACTCTCAGGAAGCCTCTCTGCATCATTATTGGATAGCCATGTGAAAGAAACTTCTCCTTTAGTTTCTGCTTTGGATTCTCAATTCAATCAGTTGAATCTTTCCAAGCTTAATCTTAAGGATATTAAAGCCAATGTAACTTTTGAAAAGGGTCGTGTAGTGGTGAAACCTTTTGCTATCAAGTGGAATGGTAGTACTATTAATGTAGCAGGTACCCACGGTTTTGACCAAACAATGGACTACAAACTCACCTTCAATGTACCTGCAAAGATGCTTGGACAGGAGGCTTCTGCTCTACTTGCCAAACTGACAGTAACTGAACAACAAAAGTTAGGAGATATTCCTGTAAATGTGAATATGGGTGGTAACTTCACTAAGCCACAGGTTTCTACCGATATGAAGCAGGTGGTAAATAACCTAGCCCTACAGGTAGCTAAAGCACAAGCCAACCAACTTACAGACAAAGTAATGGATAAAGTAACCAATGAGGTAACTAATAAAATTACCGAAAAAATAGGAGGGGAGGCGATGAACAAAGCTACCGATGCTTTGGGCAAGCTTATGGGAGGAAAGACCTCTGCTAACTCAGCAGATTCTACAAAAACCCAACAACAAACACCTAAAGATCAAGCTAAAAAAGCTGTGAATGGACTTTTAGATGGACTTTTTAAGAAAAAGGATAACAATCAAGAGCAGAAATAAATATAAAAAATAATTTGTACTTGAGGAAAAGACGTGTGATTCGATAAAACAGACGTCTTTTTCCTTAAAAAATATAATTCTTTTTCTTTTACTCTATTTTAC
>CAJPPS010000177.1 GCA_905372595.1 uncultured Capnocytophaga sp.
TCCTTTTGCCTTGTAATGCAAGGGGATTTTTCTTTTTGAAAGAAAATATATAGGAACTTTGTGAATCTTCAAAAGATCCTTATTTTTGCCCCTTAAAATAATTACTTTATGAAATCCTATAAAATTACAGATTTTAGACAGGACAGTGACGACCCTACTTCTTATGATGGGACGGTGGTTGTTGGCGGAGAAGAATTAGGTGTAAGCATCATACTGGAAGATGAAGGCGAAATTGAAAAGGTAGAACAGCTGATGAACTCTTTTTTCAGTGAGATAGACACCCTATCACCAAAAGCAAAAGAATGTATTGCTAATGAATTTTTAGACCTCTATAATGATAATTGGCGTTTTGGCGATGATGACGAGGATGATCCCGATAAACCTGAGCTTACTAAAGAGGAATTTATGGAAGCCCTCAGTTTGCAGAGTCTCTTGTTTTACAGCGAAGACATAGAAGTCTTCTTTGATGACAACGATATGTTCTTAGGGCACTCGCTTATCGCCTCAGGGTTTGACGGTGAGAATTTCAATGATGCGCAAATGTTTGGATAATTGATTGAAAATGACTTTAGAAACTATTATTACCCATTACAGAAATCGCTTAGCCACATTGCCCGATGCCATACTCATAGGCGAAATCCCCGAAGGAGCTGAAAATATTTCCCCAGAGGTGTTACAACTCATAGCTCCTGCACATTGTGCTTTTTTAAAGCTTTGCAATGGTGGCTCTTTTGGCGATATCATTCTGTGGAGTACAGAGGAACTGTTAGATAACCAATATCGCGTTCCTGCCGAACAGCCTTCGAGGTATGAAATAGGGCAGTTGCTGTATGAACCCCTTTTTCTTGACAAACACACCCAACAGGTAATTTTCCCTGCCGATAGCTATGAAGGTATTGAGGAGATTAACATTGATTTTGATACTTTTGTAAAGGAATATATCTTTGGGAATAAGTACAAGGAGAAGGTAATTGGCTATGACAATGCCGAGGATGATTGGGCGGTATTTTTAAGTAATTCCTCTGTAAGTTAAACGTTTCTGTAGGTACAGGCTATAGTCACAGAATAGCCGTAAGAGAGAAGGTTCCCTGCAGCTAGTAGGGGAGTAGGAGTTTATAGAAAATGTTTTTATAAATTTGTGGTTGTGAAAGAATAAAAAATATTTTTTTCTTGTTAAAAATTAAATTTTTGTTTAATTTTGCCAATGAAAACGCAAAGAAAAGCATCGTGAAAACGCAACAGCTTCATTATAAGAGGATTATATTATTTTTATTCTATCTGCTGGGGCTATACACGGGAGGCGCCCAGTCTCTGCCCTTATGGGAGAACCGTGTATTCCAGTATAATCGTTATAACTTCGGGGTAGATTTCTATAATACCTATTATCCTTTACAAGTATCTTCGGAAGGAGGTTTGTTTTTTTCTCCTGAGCCTAACCGCCTGAGTATGCTAGGGAATACGCAGGTAAGTATGCTTGAGCTATGCAAGGGTAAGGAGGCGGTACTCAAGTGGGGGCTCTTCCAAGGGTGTTATAGACTGAATGGGCGTAGATTCTATGCTTTTGACAGGGGGATATGTATGGAGCAGAAGAAAGGAGATGCGATTCCCATAAAAATAGGAGGGGAGCATACCCGCTACAGGTATTTTACCCAAGTAGATAAATCCTTATTCTTCACTATAGAGCGTTCTACGGAGCACACTTATACCCTGATGCACTATGATGGGGTATCCCTGACTCCTATAGAGACAGCCTTGCATCCTATATATGCTATCAACATCAATAATCGTGCCTATAGCTTCCACGTAATGGAGGATAAGGTACAGCTTCACTCTATAGATATTACCGATATAGAGGGTATACATACCGATACAATAACCTATCCCTTTGTGTTCTTACCCCAATACTTTATCACTCCAAAATACTTCTATTATACGCAAGAGGATGAGGGAGTACTATATAGATACCTAAATGGGGTACGTACGAAAGTACTCTCAGGTAATAAAACAGATATATATTACCCAGGTAGATACTACTCCTATAATGATAACAATACGGTTACGATATATGACCTAGCAAATGAAATGCAGGTAGCCTTCAGGACAACGGTTATCCGCAACACCTACTATAATGCCTATAGTGGGGACTCACAGAGTATATATATAGGTACTAGTAGTTCTTTGGCACGCTCTTTCTCGAATATACGTATCTATCCGAGGTTATTCAATGGGACTAATAGTGATGGGCTTTATGCCCTTACCCAGAGCCCTGATGGTAGGGTGTGGATAGGTTCTTATAATGGTGGTTTTTCGATACTACAGGGAGAGACCCTTAAGGAAAGTGTTATTAGGAACTTTCAGATGATCAATGGAGCTACTCCCATAGGGAATAAGGTACTTTTCCATACAGCGCATAAGGGACTTTATCTCTTCTCCGATGAGAAGACTTATACGCAAATAAATGATACTTTGGCCGCCTCAAGTTCTTATCTGTCTCAGTTATCGGGTCGGCAACGGCTATATGTAGGGTATCCAAAAGGCATTGCCTATAAGGAAGCGGTGGACTTGGAGAACAAGCAAGTAAAATGGCAGCACTTGGGAGGGAAGAAAGGGATGACGCTAGATAACCCTAGGGAGTTCACCGAGGATAAAGAAGGGAACTTGTGGGTGATCTCCCTTACAGGGCTTTCGGTGTATGACCCCAAGAAAGACCGCGCCAATAGCTACCTATACCAGAAGGATAGTATATCACTAAAGGGTTTTTCTATCTATTGTGATGACCAGAAGCGCATTTGGCTAGGGACAGATAAGGGGCAACTGTATTATTATAAGGGCAAAGACCCACATCACTTAGTAACGGAAGACTTCGAGCGCATTACGCACCCCTTATTCACAGGGGGGCAAGCGCCTATTGTAGCGATGAACCAGTGGCGGGATAACCTGATTGTAGGGACTACGGAGCGTATAATGGTACTATCCTTAGCCGATTTCCGTAAGGGGAAGCTCCCGAGGGTACGAGTGCTAAACCCTCAAGAATTGTCCTTGCGTACGCCTATTACTCGCCGGGGGATTATTCCTGATATAGAGGTAGAGGGGAATGTATGGATAGCCGCCCTGAATGTTCTGTATAAGTGGAATATAGAGCGTTGGCTCTCGGCGCCTACCTTTCAGGTGGAGCCCTCTATTACCGTCAAGACCGTACAGCGGGAACTACAAGTAAGGCAGGAGGAGCCTATTCGTATTCCTGCCAATGAGAATACGATAGAGATTACGCTGGATTACCAGAGTAGGGATAATCTGCCACGCTATATGCTCACTAGCCTTATCAAGAAAGGAGGGGATAGTAGTTCTTCGCAACCACAAGGAATCGTCTCGACGGAAACACAGTATCATTTTGCGAATCTTTCCTCAGGGAAGTACATTTTCTCGGTATGGGTGTGCCAGAGTGATGGTACGGTCAGTGAATATAAGTTTCCGATAGAGGTAGAGGAGTACATCTGGCAGAATCCGTTCTTGTGGGTGATAATCCTTCTGATACCTATGCTAGCGGGATTTTACCTGATGCATAACCTACAGAAGATAGATAAGCAGGAGAAAGAAATCGCCTTGCTGAACTTAGCGACCTTAGGGAAGCAATTCCGACCGCACTTTATGCTCAATGCGCTCAATAGTTTGGGAGCAGAGCTTTATGATAAGCCTCACGCGGAACGCATTCTCTCGCATATAGGGGAGAATATCAATATAATGC
>CAJPPS010000178.1 GCA_905372595.1 uncultured Capnocytophaga sp.
GATTAAGCCTAACGCTGTAGAGAAAGGGCATACAGGAGCCATTATAGACCAGATTATTAAAGGTGGCTACAAGATTCTGGCTCTTAAGTACGTATGGTTAAGTAGAAAAGAGGCTGAAAAATTTTATGAAATCCATAAAGAACGTCCTTTTTTTGATGAATTAGTGTCTTTTATGTCTCGTAGTCCTATTGTCGCTATTGCTTTAGAAAAAGAAAATGCTATAGAGGCTTTTAGAGAATTTATAGGCGCAACTGATCCCTCTAAAGCCGAAAAAGGAACTATACGAGCAAAATATGGTGAAAGTGTAGGAGAAAATGCCATACACGGTTCTGACTCAAATGAAAACGCCCAGAAAGAAATTTCATTTTTCTTCTCTGGACGTGAAATCTATGTATAGCTTCTTTTATTGCTCTTTTATCAGGAACAGATATACGGGAAAGTGGTCAGAGTACCCTCCCGTATAGCTTCCATTAGCATAGCTACGGAAAGGATATCCTTCATATTTACCCGAAGGAGTGGCTAATTCTGGACTATTAAAAACACCGGCTTTCCAATATTTATAGCCTTCCTGAGGTTTAAGAAATCCATAAGTAAGCACAAACTGATCAAACAAACTCCAGCTATCACGATAAGCAAGGGTTCCTATCCCTTTTTTGAACATATTCTCCATAGGATTATACAAATCTCCTTGAGAGACTTTATCTTTGTTAGCTTTTGTTTTTAATACTTTCTTAAATGCTGAATTGGTAGGATCATCATTGAAATCGCCCATACTAATGACCTTTGCCATTGGATTTATAGCAGTCAGTGAGTCTATTATCTTTTTATTTAAGCTAGCAGCTGCCTCACGGAAAGGTCGGCTTGCTGCTTCACCTCCTGCTCGTGAAGGCCAGTGATTCACTATAAAATGTATTTCCTCTCCTTCTATTTCTCCAGATATAAGGATTTGGTCTCTTGTATATTTGCGTTTTCCATTATCATCTTTGATATCTAAGAAATGTTTAGATGTCTTATTTAGCTTGAATACAGACTGCTTGTAAAGAAAAGCAACATCTATCCCTCTCGCATCAGGAGAATTATAATGAACTATTCCATAAAAATTATCCCGTAGGGCACTGGAATTAACCAAATCCTCTAGGACATCTTTATTCTCCACCTCTGCAAGTCCTACAAAATCAGGCGCTTGCCCTGTAGTTTCTTTTCCTATTTTGGCTATTGTAGCACCTATTTTATTGATATGATCATAATAATGCTTCCCTGTCCAATGGTCCTTTCCTGTGGGGGTACGATCATCATCAAATTTTTTAGGATCATTAATTGTATCGAAGAGATTCTCAACATTATAGAATGCTACTGTACGAACTTTATACGTTTTACTCTGAGATTGCACAAATAAACTATTCAAAAACAATGATATACAAAAAAATAATGTATAGGATTTCATCTAATAATTTTTTTAGCAAAAGTACAATATTTTTACAAGAAATACAAGTTGCCGAAGGATTATGTTTATTGTTATTTTTTTCATATATTTGTCCCTTAATAAAACCATTATCTATGGCAGACGATAAAAAAGTAATTTTTTCAATGAGTAAGGTCAGTAAGACCTATTCCTCAAGTAACAAACAAGTATTAAAGGATATTTATCTGAGCTTCTTCTATGGGGCTAAAATAGGTATTCTAGGATTAAATGGTTCAGGAAAATCTTCCCTCTTGAAAATTATTGCAGGAGTAGATAAAAACTATCAAGGAGAGGTAGTATTTGCTCCCAATTATACTGTAGGATATCTTGAGCAAGAACCTGTTTTGGATGAAAATAAAACCGTTGTAGAAGTAGTAAGAGAAGGTGTTGCCGATACAATGAACTTACTGAACGAATTCAATCAGATTAACGACCTATTCGCCCTAGAAGAAAACTACTCCGATCCTGATAAGATGCAGAAACTGATGGATAAGCAAGCTGAACTACAGGACAAAATCGATGCCTTAGGGGCTTGGGATATAGATAATAAGCTAGAAGTAGCTATGGATGCCCTCCGTACCCCCGACCCTGATACTCCTATTAAAGTATTATCAGGAGGTGAGCGTAGAAGAGTTGCTCTCTGCAGGCTTCTATTACAACAGCCCGATGTTCTACTATTGGATGAGCCTACCAACCACCTTGATGCCGAATCTGTACTATGGCTGGAGCAACACCTACAACAATATGCAGGAACTGTCATCGCTGTTACTCACGACCGATATTTCTTGGACAATGTAGCTGGATGGATACTAGAGCTTGATCGAGGTGAAGGAATTCCTTGGAAAGGAAATTATTCTTCTTGGCTTGACCAGAAAGCAAAACGCTTAGCTCAAGAACAAAAAAGCGAAACAAAACGACAAAAAGTCCTAGAAAGAGAGCTTGAGTGGGTCAGACAAGGAGCAAAAGGTAGGCAAGCAAAGCAAAAAGCTCGATTACAAAACTACGATCGTCTTCTTAATGAAGACCAAAAACAGTTAGAAGAAAAGTTAGAAATATATATACCAAATGGTCCCAGATTAGGAACTAATGTGATTGAGGCTCGCAATGTCTCTAAGGCTTTTGGAGACAAAATCCTCTATGAAGAACTCAATTTTGTTCTTCCTCAGGCAGGGATTGTAGGAGTGATAGGCCCCAATGGAGCTGGAAAATCTACAATCTTTCGTATGATTATGGGGGAAGAAAAGCCTGATAGTGGTGAATTTCTAGTAGGAGATACAGTAAAAATTGCCTATGTTGATCAAACTCATAAAAATATTGACCCCGAAAAATCTATTTGGGAGAACTTCTCTGATGGGCAAGACCTCATTATGATGGGAGGGAGACAAGTGAACTCTCGAGCTTACTTAAGCAGATTCAACTTCTCAGGTAGCGAACAGAACAAAAAAGTAGCTACTCTTTCAGGAGGAGAACGAAATCGGTTACACTTGGCTATGACGCTTAAAGAGGAAGGAAATGTTCTCTTACTAGATGAGCCTACCAATGATTTAGATATCAACACCTTAAGAGCTTTAGAGGAAGGTTTGGAAAATTTTGCAGGATGTGCAGTTGTTATTTCCCACGACCGATGGTTTCTTGATAGAATCTGTACGCATATCTTAGCTTTCGAAGGAGATTCACAGGTATATTTCTTTGAAGGAAGTTTCTCTGAATATGAAGAGAATAAGAAAAAACGCCTTGGTAAAGAAGTAACTCCTACTCGTATCAAATACAAAAAATTAATAAGATGATAACAAAAAAAGGGTATTGTTCAGTACAATACCCTTTTTATAATAGATATTTCTAAAATTCTACTTTGATGATTACTACACCATTAGCTCCCTTATCTTTAAAGTCCTCAGTACGTTTGGTACCCTTTTTAAAGACTGTTGTAGAAGCTATCTTGGTTATTTTAGCTAATTCTGCTTGGGAATACTCCATTACATCCTTATAATTTACTAGCACTAATGGATAAGACTCCGTACGTTTTTGATTCTTTTTTATATATGCTTGATAATCTCTTAAAGATTTTTTTAATTTAGCTTTAAGTGTCTCATCCAAGAGTTTTTCACCTCCTTGCAAAGCCTCAGAAGTAGAAGTAGAGGTACTTGTCCCTTGTGCAATTTCTGTATTTACTACCCTTTGTCCTGTACGAAATTCCTCTGATTTTCTTTTGCGTTCTTCTTCTTTAGCTTTTTTCTCAGCCTCTTTTTTAGCATTATATTCTGCTACCT
>CAJPPS010000179.1 GCA_905372595.1 uncultured Capnocytophaga sp.
AAATAAAATCGTAACTTTGCCCCATTAATAATACTAAATTCTACAAAGATGAAAATGAATCTTTTTCTTCCTGCGCTCCTAGCAGGAATGGTAACGCTTAGCTCTTGCAGCAAAGATGATAATAAGTCTAGCGAACAGAATCAAGGAGGAGCCTCTACTAATGGAGGGGAAAAGAAAATAGAAAACTTAGATGCTTCTAAGAAACAATGGGTGTATTTCTCCTTTGAAAAAGGGACTACTGTAACCCCTACCACTCCTGAGACAGACCTTACTTGGGATGTTGCTTTTAATTCTTATGCGGTAAAGCTTAATGGAGGAACATCTGGAAAAGGTCAAGCGGAAGCAATAAGTGCTGATAGCAAGGACTTTGCAGCTGTAACCAAAGCACCTACAGGTACATTTGTAAAGGATAAAGAAGGAATTGAGCTAACTCTCTCTTATAGACCTATTGAGTCTATTACAACCTCTGCTTCTCCCTTGCTTACAGGTGGTTTTGGAGTAACTACAGGAACAATTAATATTGCTCCAACTAATATGCCTACCTGGCCAAGTGTATATGCTCCTACTAAGAATGTATATGTCCTAAAGACAGCAACAGGTAAGCTTGTGAAGTTCCAAGTTACGGATTTCTATAGTGATAAAAAGGCGTCTAACTTCATTACATTCATTTACAAAGTGAGTACAGATGGAAATTTCTAACTCATAAAATATAAAATGTCTATGAATTGCTATGCTTATTAAGAGTGTAGCAATTCCTTTTTCTAAAAAATCTAATACAAAATGGGGAGAATATTTATCTATCTATGTTGTCTTTTTCTGTCTTTGGATGCCTGGGCACAATATTCTTTTTCAGGGAGGATTATTGATTGTTCCTCTCAACAGCCTTTGGTAGGTGCCACAGTGGAGTTTGTCTCTCTTAAAAGAACTATACAGACCAATGGGCAAGGACATTTTCTTTTTGATAATCTTCCTAAGGGAACATATCCTATTTATATCTCTCAAGAGGGCTACAAAGGTAAATTTTTTAGGATAACGCTCAAAAAAAGTGAAAAAAATTATACTTTTGCCATTTGTAAGGATAAGGAAATAGAAGTTGAAGAAATCACTGTGACTGCTACAAGAACAGAGAAAAAACTTAAAAATGTACCTATTACCGTACAGGTAATTACCTCGGAGGATATACGAAAATCTCAGGCTACAAACTTCCAAACTTTCTTGGAAAACGAATTTTCAGGAATTAATTTTACCTATCGAGGGAATAGCAGCCCTGATATTAATATGATGGGATTTGGCGGGAAATATGTCCTTTTCCTAGTGGATGGAGAACGTATGGGAGGTGAAAGTTTTGATAATATTGACTATGATCGGATTAATTTGGATAATGTAGAACGGATAGAGATTATTAAGGGAGCCTCATCCTCTCTTTACGGTTCTAATGCTTTGGGAGGAGTGATTAATATCATAACTAAAAATTCTCAGAAGCCTATAGAGATGAATGCTGGTTACCTCTATGACACCAATAAGGATCATAAGATAGACTTTACCATAGGCTCCAAGCAAAAATGGGGGAATATTCGTCTTTCATCTTTCTATAAGCTCCGGACACCTTATTGGCTTACAGATACTGAAGGGCTAAAAGTAACTTATCCAGATGGAAGAGTGGTGGAAGGAGAAAAAGGGAAAATTAACATTGCAGGATTTACTATCTATAGTGTTTCACCCAAAATAGGATTTGATTTCTCTCCTAAGCTAAAGCTCTCTTTTACGCCTACTTATTATTTCAGTGAGCGGAATCCTGGAACTGAAATATCTAATAAGATAAGAGATCGCTATTATGACTATAGCTTAGCTATGAATGCCAAATACCTAATTAATGAAAATAAGGAATTGAGCTTCTCTGGTTCTTTCGACCGTTATGAAAAATATGATTATTTTGTGAGATTAAAGGAGAAAGAAAAAAATTATGAAAGTACTATCTGGAAGGTGGGTTCTCAGTATAACCAAGCTCTTTATGGGAAACATTCTTTGGTGGCAGGTATAGAAGCTAACTCAGACGGTTTGATGAGTTTTCGCTTTAATAATGAGGGAACTTCAGCTAAGCAAAATGCTTATACTTATAGTCTTTTTACTCAACAGGATTGGGCATTTTCTCCAACTTTTACTTTGGTTACAGGCTTGAGAATGGATTATCATTCTCTTTTTAAGGAGTATTTTACTTATCGTCTTTCGGGGATGTTCAAGATCGAAGAATTTACCTTTAGAGGAGGCTATTCTACAGGATTCCGTTCTCCTACTCTGAAAGAACTTTATACGAATTGGTTCCACGCACCAGGAGGAGGATTCCAGATAATGGGTAATAAGAAGCTTCAGCCAGAGACGAGTAACAATTTTAATTTTTCTGTAGAGCTTAATACTAAAAAATGGAATGTAACAGCAATGACTCAGTATTCAGTGGTTACAGATAAGATTGCTTATGTCTGGACACAGTCCAATGATACCCTGCACTATACTAATTTCTCGGGGAAAACAGGGGTTATAGGTTCTGAGGTTTCGGCTACATATCGCCCTATACACGCATTGCGTTTTAAGGCTTCTTATGCTTATTATAATATAGAAAAAAGGAAATCAGAGGAAAGGCCTCATACTTTTACTCTTAAAGCTGAATATATACCTGTAAATAATAGGAAATATATTCCGAATGTACTTATCAGTGGTAAATATGTAAGTGCGAATCATCTTTATGGAACAGATAATGGTTGGGAGACATATAGCTACTACGAACCCTATAGCATATGGCGATTACAACTATCTTCTAAGCTCCCTTACAAGATGACCATAAGTGCAGGAATTAATAACTTATTTAGCTATCAGTCCAAGACGAATACTTTCTATTCAAGTATCTCCCCAGGGCGTACTTATTATGCTGGGCTTAAGTGGAATTTATAGATGGGTTTGATAAAAAATTAAGAATGAAATATATTTATAACATCACCTACCATATAGAGGAGGCTGTTTTCCCTCAATGGCAAGAATGGATAAGAGGACATATGTCTCGATCATTACAGGAAAGTCACTTTTCAGGATTAAAACTTCTACAGATTCATATACAAGAGATAGGAAGTAAGGCTTTCAGCCTGCAGTATGAAGCTTCCAATAAGGAAGCAATTTCCTATTTCCAGTCTGTTCTTGAAGAGCATTATAGGAAAGAACTTTTTCTACAGTTCGGAGAAAAAGTGCTTACTTTTGCTACACTTTTGGAGGTAACAGAAGAACTAAAGCAGGATTAAATGTTAAAATTTATATTTGTGAATAAAAAATATTCTTTTCGTTTGTGAAATAAAAAAAAAGTAGTACCTTTGCACCTTGAAAAAATCAGAAATAACAGTAGTAATGAAAAAAGAAATACATCCCTCTAATTATCGTTTGGTTGTTTTCAAAGATATGTCTAACGAGGATATCTTTATCACCAAATCAACCATAGAAGCTAAAGATACCATAGAAATAGAAGGAGTAGAATATCCTTTAGTGAAGTTGGAAATCTCTCGTACTTCTCATCCTTATTATACAGGAAAAGCGAAGCTTATCGACACCGCTGGGCGTATAGATAAGTTCAAGAGCAAGTATGCTAAATATCAAAAATAGAAAAGGTTTTTCATAATAAATAAGTTTTAAAATTATTTTGCGAGCCCTCTCTCTTCTCTTTTTGAAGAGAAGGGTCT
>CAJPPS010000180.1 GCA_905372595.1 uncultured Capnocytophaga sp.
CAGCCTACACGCTCCTCTATCAGCTGAAGTAAAATTATTTCCTGAGGAAATAACTATCTTAGTTTCAGGAAATATAGAAGATATAAGCCAATTAAAATCAACAGATATAACAGTGATAGCTGATTATAATAAAAAAAAGAATGGGGTAATGCCTTTATTTATCCATAAAAAGCCTTCTTCACTGAAGGTAACTCTTCCAGAGGAAAATCAAGTAGAATATTTAGTAGAACATTAAGGATATGTCAGTAACAGTGGGTCTTACAGGAGGAATTGGTAGCGGCAAGACACTAATAGCCAATCTCTTTGCACAAACATTTTCAATTCCTATTTATATTGCCGATCAAGCTTCCAAAGAGCTAATTTCTCAGAATCTTCTCATACAGGAACAAATAAAGATTCTTCTAGGAGAAGAATCCTTCAATGAAGGAATCTACAATACAACATTTGTGGCTAAGGTTGTCTTCTCTGATAAGAAAAAATTAGAACAACTTAATGCTATCATTCATCCTTATGTACAAGAAAATTTTCTACAATGGAAGCTCCAGCAAGTAGCTCCTTATGTAATTAAGGAATCGGCAATTCTATTTGAGAGTGGTTCTTACAAAGATTGTGATTATATTATCACAGTTACTGCTCCTATTGAGGAACGAATAAGAAGAGTGATGTTTCGTGATAAAATTGACAGAGAAACCATAGAAAAAAGAATAAAAAATCAATGGGAGGAGCAAAAAAAGATAGAATTATCAACGTTTGTTATTGAAAACGCAATAAATTAACCTAAAAGTTAAACGTTGTTAAAAATAATTAGCATTAAAAAATAAATTATAATTTTGCCTAATGAATAAGAAAAGTTATATAGTTACTTTAATTCTGATGCCTTTGGCACTAATAGGGCTTATTTCTATTCAGGTTTACTGGGTGAATAGCTCTATAAATAATAAAGAAGAGGCTTTTACTCATTCAGTACAACAAACGCTTAATTCCGTAGCTGAACTAGTAGAACTTAGGGAAATCAACAGATATATGACTAGGTTCATTGAGCTAAAAGGAAAAGATAGTTTAGGTTCTTTGAAATCCTCACAAATCCGTGATTTGGTTTTCGTTCAAGAAGATAAAAAAACAAAAGAGACCTTTACCTATAAGCATCAGGTGCTTGAGGAGGGTTATAAGGTACCCTCTGAGTTATTCAATCTTCCCAAGGGAGATACCACACAGATACGTAATTATGTAAGTAAGCAGACTTCTCGTACTTTTGGATCTAATAAAGGAATTGATGGGCAACCCTTTAATAATACAACTATTAAGGAAAAAACAGGGCGTATTACTTCCTTTGATAAAGCTATGTTTGAGGAGCTTTTCCGAGAAATCTCAGTGAAACTTTCTATAGAAGACAGGATAACTACCTCACAATTAAATTCTCTGATAGAAAGAGAACTTAAGAATAGAGGGCTTAATATAGATTTCGAGTTTGCAGTATATGATAAGTCTTTGCCTAGTGATAAGCAGAGAACCTCAGTAAGTTCGCTTAAGTTCAATCCTAAGATGAACAATATATATACAATTCCTTTACTTAGGAATCAAGAAGGGGCTTCTCATTATGAACTGGAAGTACAGTTTCCGGATCGCCAGCGCTACTTATTGTCCTCTGTAATTATGATGGCTATATGGGTGCTTATTTTTACCTCGGTAATTGTATGGGCTTTCGCTAAAACGTTAATTCAGCTTAGGACACAGAAGCAAATTTCTGAAATTAAGACAGATTTCATTAATAATATGACTCACGAGTTCAAGACTCCTATTGCAACAATCAATTTGGCTCTTGATGCGATGAAGAACCCACAAGTGATGCAGGATTATGATAAGATGTCTTTTTATATTAAGATGTTACGTGATGAGAATAAGCGGATGCACGCACACGTGGAGAATGTACTTCAGATTTCTAAATTGGATAGAAATCAAGTAGAGATAGAAAAAGAACCATTAGATGCTCACGAACTAATAGATAATGCAGTAGCACACGTACAGCTTCTGATAGATGATAGAAAGGGAAGGATTAAGAAGCATTTACAGGCTGAGAACTCGGATATTTTAGCTAACGAGATGCATTTTACCAATGTAATTGTCAATATTTTAGAGAATGCCATCAAGTATTCTCCTGAAGCACCTGAGATTGATGTATTTACAGAAGTTGCTCATAATAAGCTGGTTATTCGTATACAGGATAAGGGACAAGGAATGAGTAAGGCTGTCCTTAAGAAAGTATTTGAAAAATTTTATAGGGAACACACGGGTGATTTACATAATGTAAAAGGACACGGATTGGGGCTTGCTTATGTGAAAAGGATAGTGAAGTACCACGATGGAGAGGTATATGCAGAAAGTGAAAAAGGAAAAGGAAGTACTTTTTTTATAAAAATTCCTCTTATTATTTAAGAAAATGGTATAGATTTTGCAAATAAAACGTATAAAAAAATATTAATTTAAAAATGTTGAATTATGGAAGCAGTTAATAAAAAAATTCTTCTAGTAGAAGATGATCCTAACTTTGGAACTGTACTAAAAGACTATTTGTCTATGAGTGGCTTTGATGTTACTCTTGCTAAGAATGGAATGGAAGGCTTTGATAAGTTTCGTAAAGACCCTTATGATATGTGCATATTAGATGTAATGATGCCTTATAAGGATGGTTTTACTCTTGCCAAAGAAATTCGTGAGAAGAATGAGAAAGTGCCTATTATTTTCTTAACTGCACGTACTATGCGTGAAGATGTTATTAAAGGATACAAATCAGGAGCTGATGACTATCTTAATAAGCCTTTTGATTCAGAAGTATTGCTAATGAAAATTCGAGCAATGCTCCAGAGAAAATCTATCGATACAGTAATTGATAGCAAAAAATTCGAATTCCAAATAGGTGATTTCTTTCTCAATTCTAAGCTTCGTTTCCTTCGTTACAAAGATGAAGAACCTTTTAAGCTTTCTCCAAAGGAAAACGAACTCTTGCGTTTGCTTGCTTTGCACGAGAATGACTTAATGCCTCGTGAATTAGCCTTGAATAAGATATGGAAAGATGATAACTATTTCACTTCTCGTAGTATGGATGTGTATATTGCCAAACTTCGTAAATATCTTAAGAAAGATGAGAATGTAGAAATTGTAAATATACACGGGGAAGGATTCCGACTATTAACAGGAAAAGAAGAGGAAGAAGAAAATATTTAAAAATCTTCCTCGGAAAAAGTATAAGAGATTATCCCAGTAAGATAATCTCTTTTCTTATCTTTAATCATTCTATGGAAAATATGCAACAACCTCGACTCACTTTCTCCAAAGGAGAGAGACTATGTAATTATCATCGGATACAAAAGCTTTTTCAGGAAGGAAATTCTCTTAAGAAGTATCCTATAAAGCTCCTATATCTTGCTGTGGATTCTCAAGAAATTAATAATCAGGTGCTTATAAGTGTTCCTAAGAGAAAAGTCAGGAGAGCTGTTCATAGGAATAGGATTAAGAGACTTATTCGTGAAAGTTATAGAAAGCAAAAATCACTATTATCTTCATCTTATTCATTAGCTTTTGTATATATGGGAACAGAAGAGATCTCTTACACACAAGTCTCCCAGTTAGTAGATGCTCTCCTTAAGCAGCTACTTGAATTATCAGAAAAAGCTTAGGATTTTGG
>CAJPPS010000181.1 GCA_905372595.1 uncultured Capnocytophaga sp.
ATTTAATAAGGTGCTTGATTTTGCACGGGAAACTATTGAAATTGAGCTTTTTTCGTTAAGAAAATTAACAGAGTTCTTAGATCAAGACTTTGTAAAAGCCGTCGAGGTCATCCTCCATTCCAAGGGTCGGGTTATCCTTACGGGGATAGGTAAGAGTGCGATTATTGCTCAAAAGATTGTTGCCACGATGAATTCCACAGGGACGCCAGCTATTTTTATGCACGCTGCCGATGCCATACACGGGGATCTGGGGATTATCCAGAAGGAAGATGTGGTGATCTGCATTTCCAAGAGTGGTAATACGCCTGAAATCAAAGTGCTTGTTCCGTTGCTCAAGCGAGAAGGTAACCCCTTGATAGCTATTACAGCCAATAAGGAATCCTTCTTAGGTCTCCAAGCTGATTATATTCTCTGTGCTTATACCCATCAGGAGGCTTGTCCTAATAACTTAGCGCCCACAACCTCTACCACTGCTCAGCTGGTGATAGGTGATGCTCTTTCGGTAGCACTGATGCGAATGAAGCAGTTTGGCAGTGAGGATTTTGCAAAATATCATCCAGGCGGGGCTTTGGGCAAAAAGCTCTACCTTACTGTAGGAGATGTGATTGCTAAGAATGAGGTGCCTTCTGTACTTCCTACAACTGATATCAAGCAAGCTATTGTGGAGATTTCCCAGAAGATGCTAGGGGTTACAGCCGTAGTAGAAGGGGATACTGCCGTAGGAATTATCACCGATGGAGATATTCGCAGGATGCTTAACAAATATGAGGATATTAAGGGGCTTATGGCAAAAGATATTATGTCACTCCATCCGAAGACGGTAGAGGCACATACCCTTGCTACAGATGCATTGGACTTTATGCAGAATCACAAAATTACTCAGTTACTGGTTACCAAAGCAGGGAAATATGTAGGGGTAATTCACTTACATAATCTTATTCAGGAGGGGATTATATAGCCTATTCCTGCATATAAATAAGGATTGTTTTTTCATTCCCTTGAGGGTCTATACACTTAAGGGAATGCTCCCCAGGGGAGAGGAATAGCTTCATATCGTGGAAGTGAAAGGTTTCTCCTAAGTAGTCTTCATCCAAGTACCAGAAGAGCTTATCAGGGAGGGTATAGGCAGCTCGTGCAATAATAGGTTGCGTTTCTCCTCCGAATCCTTTGGCTAGGTGTAGGATAGCACCGTGTTTGGGATAGATAAAGTCCAGTACATTCTGCTTGTCTCCCTTAAGGCAATCCTTGCGCATAGGAGGGAGGGTGGTGTAGGAAGTATGTTGCTTCTTATAGAACCATTCCATCAGTGGCGGGAGGACAAATCTGCTTTCAGAATGGATATGAGAGAGTTCTTCACAATCAGTATTGACTTGCCATTGTCTGTCAAGGGACAGATGTACCCACTTATGATATTTGCATTGGGAAGTCTGTAGCTTGCCATTAGGGACATAGGTGGTTTTCTTGGGGCAGATATCACTAGCGAGCATTCCACTTTCGGCACATACCTCAATAGGGGTGAGTGCTTCCCAAGGAGTGTCAAACCATTTTCCTTTGGGAAGGAGTTGGAAGATTTCAAGCATAACGGGGGAGGCAGTCCCCACCCCTGTAAGCTCAGGGCGACCTTCTCCAGAGGCATTGCCTACCCATACCCCTACGATGTATTGGTCGGTTAAGCCAATAGACCAAGCATCCCGATTTCCGAAGCTAGTACCTGTTTTCCAAGAGATTTTGCGAGAGGACGCATAATAGCGCCAGGCGGAATCGAAGGAAGGGCGGTTTACTTGGGTGAGCGCTTGGAAAGTCTTATAGAGGGCTCCAGCGCTGAAATGGCTTTTGTCCTTTTGTTCCTTTCCATAATCAAGAGGGGAGAGGTGGTAGCTCAAGGGCTGATAGGCACCTGAGCTATAAGTACCTTTTTCACAGAAATGTTGCAAATCAAATCCCATAGAAGCATATGCGCTACAGAGTTCCCAGAGATTGCTTTCGGCTCCTCCAAGTACTAAGGATAGCCCATAATGGTCAGGAGAGCGATTAATAGAGGAAAGCTGTAGCTTCTGGAGCTGTTGATAGAACCTACTGATACCATATTGCCTGAGGAGCAATACAAAAGGGATATTGAGAGATTTGGCAAGAGCCTGATCTGCAGGAACAGCTCCCTCATAGGTATTTTCAAAATTTTCGGGAGAATAACCTGCAATATGGGTAGGTACATCGGCAACGAGTTCTTGTGGGAGTAGCTCACCACTATCAAGCATTGCGGCATATAAGAAAGGCTTGAGGACGCTTCCTGTACTACGAGGGCGATGGATGATATTCACATCCTTCTGGTGGGCAGCATCGGTAGGGGTGTTACCTATATAAGCCAGTACTTGACGTGTTTGGATATTGGCTACCAGCACACACATATTATGCACCTCAAACTGCTTATAATGTCGATAATACTTACTAACAATCTGATTGATACGTTCTTGTAGGTAGTAATCTATAGACGTCTTTACGCGCTTACCCGCTTGCTTTTGTGCCACCCTCCCTACCAAATGAGGTGCAATATTAGGGAGCTCATGAGGTTTTTCAGGGAGAGGTTCTGTAAGGGAGAGCTCATAGGTAGTGGCGTCAATCGTTTTATTTTCTAGGAGCTTTTTGAGGAGAAAATTTCTTTTTTTCTCTAGAGAAGTTGAATTACGACCAGGGTAAATAAGCCCAGGGGCATTGGGTAATACTGCCAGGGTACAGGCTTCCGCCCAAGAGAGTTGTTCGGGAGGTACCCCAAAATAACGCCACGAAGCCATATCTACCCCTACAACATTGCCTCCGTAGGGTGCGTGAGAAGCATATAGGGCGAGAATGTGCTCTTTGGAATATCGGAATTCCAATCGTGTTGCCCAGATAGCCTCAATACATTTTTCTGTGTAAGAACGAGCGGGGTTCTTACGAGCCAACCGAATTACTTGCTGAGTGATAGTGCTTCCCCCGCGCACAGTGCGTCCTCGTTGCAGATTGCGCCCCAGTGCTTTGAGGGTCGATATGGGATTTACCCCCCAATGGTAATAGAAATGAGCATCTTCGTAGGTGAGAATTGCTTCGCGGAGCTTCTCAGGGACTTTTGTTCGCTCAGGAAATCGCCATTGTCCATCAGGAGCAATTTTTCCTCCTAGGAGCTTTCCTTCTCGGCTTTCTACAATGGTTGCATAGTTTTCCTCAAAAAGGTTCTTGGGTAAGCAAAAGATATAATATAGCAAAGCACTTGCCAGAAGTAAAGAACGGATTTTGTGTTGTTTGATATAGCTAAGTAGCTTATTCTGAAGAAATTGCAGTGTGCTCCTGAAGGATATTTTCATTGGAAACTACCTCAATAGGCTCTGTATAGAGGATTGTGTTACTGAGTGCAAAGATACATTATTTTGGCTGAAAAAGCAAGTAGAAGAGAGATTGGAATGCGATAATTAATTGTTAATTATTTGTTGTTGTTTATTAATTTAAATAGGTGCGAACTGTAAGCCTGTGTCATCGTTGCGCTAGTGGAGAGGATAATTCAAGGTATATTGATTATAAAAAAAATCAGATTTAAATAAAGAATTTTTACTGCCTCAACCATCTAATTCTCCCTTTTGTAGGAAGTCCATGATGATGGAACATGTGGGG
>CAJPPS010000182.1 GCA_905372595.1 uncultured Capnocytophaga sp.
GGCCTTGTAATAGCCTTTATCTTTGCGGGAAAACACTTCCAAGGGGAAAATGCCGATGCCTCTAAGGGAATACGTATTATTATTGTTTATGTTCTCTTTGTGGCCATTTGTGTAGGAGCTTATCAGGCAATTAAAGCTATGGCCAACAATGTAACAATGTAATTGAAAAGAGTAATGAGAGAGGTAAATAATTACAAAAATATTCGTAGAAAGCCATATATATATGGCTTTTCTACGACTAATGCCATAGTATTTTTTATTATCTCCATTGTATTAGTTCTTACAATTGTTTTTGGCTTCAATTTTACTAAGTTACTGGTAATACTCATTATTGAAAGTATAAACTATTTAGTATGTAAAGGGCTAAGTAACGGAACCCTTTTAAACAAACTATTTGACAAGCCACAACCTAAAGAAATATCTAATTTATCAGAAACCCAAGAAGACTAAATTATGGAAACAGAAAACACAGAATACAAAAATATATTGTTTGGAAGAGATGGTACATTTTCCATAGGTTATAGGGTTTTACTTCCTGAGAAATATTCATTAGGTGAGGAAGATTACGACTTACTTAATGAAGTATGGACAAGAGCCTTAAGAGATTTACCCGATAATACTATATTTTGCAAGCATGATATTTTTAAAAAAGAGAAATACGATAGCTCGCATTTCCCTGAAAGGACTTACTTGGAGAAAGCCACTAAAGAGTATTTCAATGGGGTAGGATACACACAACACACTTGTAATATATTCTATACACTCCCTAATACTCTTTTAGAAAATAAGTACCTAACCAATCCTTTCAGACCACCACAAAGTAAGTATTTCAGAGCTTTTGATGAAAAGATAAATGAATTTGTCAAGGAAGTTGAACAGAGTATTAAACTACTCAATAACTTTAAAATTAATGGAGTTAATGTAATATCTATAAAACCATTAGAAGCTGATTATATCAATAACTATTATAGCTTCTTTTCTCGTGGTTTAGGAGATGCTACCCAAGACATTATCAACGAAAAAAAATACTTATCCATAGGGGACAAGTATGTAGGGATATTAAAATTTCCCTCAGAGGAAAAATTTCCTGAGAAACTACGTACATGCCAAGTGGAGAAGAATAGTAAAAACGCCAAATATAGCTTTTTCCAAAACTATGGTGAAGCCTTTGGCTTTGGCATTCCATGTACTCATATCTATTGCCAAATAGCAATATTAGATGAACACAAAGCACACGAGAAAAACGCACGAAAAAACTATGTTCTACTGAATAAAACAAGGAAATTTGACCCCTCTAATAAACTCTATGCCGAAGAGTTAGATAAAATGCTTACAACCATGGCAAAGAATGAAACAGAGAGAATTATAAGAGCGCATAATAGTATAATTATATTCGGGGATAGTGTAAAAGACTTAGAGAATGGAAAAACAGAAGTAAAGGACGTATTTAAAACTTTAGACATACGCCCTGAAGAACCAAGAGGAAATAGTCTTTTAGCTAATTATGAATATATGTACCCTTTGAATAATCAAAGGTTAGTAGAAAGACAATTATATATAGCAAGCCTTAATATGTTTTCCTGCTTTATCAATCTATCAGGCGAATATAGAGATGATCCAACTGGGACTATATTTAATAGCCGCTTAGACAATACTCCTGTAACGATTGATTTATGGGACGAAAAGAAAAAATATGTAAGAGCGCGAAACTTTTTTATCCTATCTCCTACAGGAGGAGGAAAGAGCGTACTTGCAAACCATATCATAACTCATAATTACGCAGAGGGCTACAAAACCGTTATTGTAGATTTGGGAGGATCCTATGAAAAGATAACGGCTTTATTTCCTAAAGAAGACATTGCTTATATCACTTACAAGGAAGGAAAAGGTTTAGGTATAAACCCTTTCTATATAGAAGAGGGCACAGAGGCCACCACGGAAAAATTAGAACAATTAGCCGATTTCATAGGGGTACATTACCAACAAGAACGTGAGATTAACCAACAAGAACGTACGGCTATACTAAGGATATTAAAACTATACTATGAAAACATAAAGAACAACCATTCTTTACCAAACTTCATAGATATTGTTGCAAGAGAAAAGGAAAACATAAAGGAAACATTGGAAATTTCAGATGACTTTTTCAATATGGACGATTTCGTTCTACGAATGCGAGAATTTGGAGAAAATGGGGTTTATTCTTTCCTCTATGAGAACGTAGATAATTCCTTTTCAGCCAACACCAAAAACAAAAAGATTATTGTTTTTGAATTGGATAAAATCAAGAAGAACAAATTACTTTTGTCTGTAATGTTACAACTTATTGCCACCACCATAGATACAGTGGTATGGGAGGATAAAAAGACAAAAGGAACAATCCTTTTTGACGAGGTAGCCGAGCAATTCCATTGGGACGGAATGCTAAGACGAATAGGATATATTTTCCAAGCCGTGAGAAAGCAAAACGGTAATGTAGGAATTATCCTACAATCAGTGGCACAGCTGCCACACAGTGAAATTTCCGATGCTATAGTAGAGAATACACAAATCATTTATGTATTAGATAGCAAGGACTTTAAAGCGATACAGACAAAATTTAATCTTAGCGACCACGCTTACTATCAAATGACCTCTTTAAACTCCGATCTAAGTTCCGAAAATAATCGTCCCTACAGTGAAGTATTTATCATGAGAGGTAAGCACCACCAAATATATCGATTGGAACTTCCTAAAAAAGTATGGTGGGCCTACCAAACCGAGGGAGCCGATAATGAAAGATTAATGGAGTATTACCGAGAAATTGGAAATATGGAAGAGGCTATAGATAGGATTATGAAAGAGTAATTATTTTTTATTTCAACATTAAATATACACAAGACATGAAAAGAATATTTCCAACATTTGTATTATTTGTGGTAACCTATATAGGTTACGGACAGGCAGGGGCTTCCATAGTATTCGACCCCACAGTAGCATCAAAAATAATAGAAACCATTGATACGGGACTTGACCAATTGGAAGAAATAGAACGAATGGCCAACTACTATGAAGAGGCAAGAGATAAATTAAGAATAGTAAATAAAGCTGTTTCCGAAATTAAGGACATTAGAAAGATTGTACAATCTTCTAAGGAGATCATGGAGGGTGCCAATAGGGCAAAAAATGCCATAGCAAGAATTGCCGACCCAAAAAGCAGACAAAGAAATACTAAATATCTTTTGGAGATTATTCGTAACACCAAAGAAGCTAATGACGAGCTTAGGAAAATACTAAAAGAAAATTATTTAGAACTTAGTGACAAAGAGCGTATGGATCTTATTAAGGAGCAGGAGAAAGTAATAAAAGACAATAAAGCACGTATGAGAATGTACTATAATTTTAGTAGCTAATTTTTAAATTTAAATGTTATGGACTTAGATTTTTCATTTATAAAAATACTGTCGGAGCAAATAAGGGGAGGGCTTAATTTCTATCAATACACCATAGATGGTTTAAGAGCATTAGCAATACTTTTTATACTTATAAAAATAGTAGAAATAATAATTTCATTTTCAACTTCTGAAAATAAAGATTGGTCGAGGCTTTTCCCTTTATTTGGTTATATTGTACTACTGGGTATATATCCTAATGT
>CAJPPS010000183.1 GCA_905372595.1 uncultured Capnocytophaga sp.
TTTTTGATCTCTGTAGTGAAAAAAGGAGTAAGTGGAGCGGAAGAAATCAGCCAAATGATGAAAAATTTTCGTGAAAACCCTCTAAAAACAATAGCAGGAGAGCAGGTAGTTTGCCTTGAGGATTATCAACTATCTCTTAAGAAAGATTTTATCACAGGAAAGGAAACAAAGATTGATATTCCTAAGTCCAATGTGCTCATTTATTACACAGATAAGGGAACAAAAGTAGCAGCTCGCCCTAGTGGAACGGAACCTAAGATAAAGTTCTATTTTAGTGTAAATGCTCCATTAGCCTCAACAGAAGCTTATGAACAAACTCAAAAAGAATTACTTACTAAAATTCAGCAGATAACAAAAGAGTGGAATCTGTAAATTCCTAAGTAAAGAATGATTTTCTTATATATTATTATTGAATGAACGTAGCCAATATCAAACGACTCTATCCTTACATACTTCCTTATAAGCGATATGTTTTCTTGAATATTTTTTTTAATATTCTATATGCACTTTTTAGTTCCTTATCTTTCGTGGCGCTGATCCCGATGTTAGAGGTGTTATTTGACACCAATTCTAGGATATATCAGAAACCTCAGTATAATGGAATTGCAGAGGCGAATATTTATTTTAAGGAATATTTAAACTATCAAGTAACTCAACATACAGGGAATGACCCTTTACAGGCTCTTTCTTATATTATAGTTTTAGTACTATTCCTTTTCTTTTTAAAGAATATTTTTAATTATTTTGCGATTATTTTCATTAGCTTATTACGTAATGGGATATTGAGGGATTTGAGAAATATGATGTATAAGAAAATCATTTCTTTACCAATTTCTTATTTTTCGGAGAAGCGTAAGGGAGATATTATAGCACGAATTACCACAGATATAGCTGAATTTCAGAATTCATATTTGAGTATATTGGAACTTATTGTAAGAGAGCCTCTTACAATAATATTCACTATCATAGTAATGTGTGGAATTAGCTTGAAACTGACTTTGTTTGTTTTCATTTTTATTCCGATAGCAGGATTGGCTATTTCTCGAGTAGGGAAAACTCTCAGAAAGCATTCAGGACGATTACAATCAGAACAAGGTTATTTTCTATCTCTTATAGAGGAAAGTATATCAGGGCTTCGTATTGTTAAGTCGTTCAATGCTCAACCTACTTTTATACATCGCTTTATGGAATCCACACAACGTTTTTTTTCATATGCTAATAACTTGGCTTATAGGCAGAATCTAGCTTCTCCTATTAGTGAATTTCTTGGGATTCTTTCTATAGGGGTACTTCTGTGGTTTGGTGGAACTATGGTTTTGGTAGATGGTACATTGGGAGGTTCTGAATTTATCGCCTATATGGGACTAGCTTATAATATTCTCACTCCAGCCAAGACAATTAGTAAAGCTTCTTATCAGCTACGACAGGGAGATGCAGCTGCTCTTCGTGTACTGGAGGTAATTCACGCACAGAATCCTATTTTTGATAAAGAAAACGCTCTTGAAAAGAAAGATTTCCAAGCGGCTATTTCCTTGAAAAATGTATGGTTTAGATATCAGAACGATTATGTACTCAAAGACTTCTCACTGGAGATTCCTAAAGGTAAAACAGTAGCCTTGGTAGGACAATCAGGAAGTGGAAAGAGTACTATTGCTAATCTTATTATGCGTTTTTATGATGTAGAAAAAGGTAGTATTAACTTCGATGGAGTAGATATTCGAGATATTAAAATACATTCTTTACGAGATCTCATTGGGGTAGTTTCTCAAGATTCTATTCTTTTTAATGATTCTATTGCTAACAATGTTCGCTTGGGAGATCCATCGGCTACAAATGAGCAGATAGAAGAAGCGACAAAAATAGCCAATGCATACGAATTTATAAAAGATTTGCCTGAGAAATTTGATACCAATATAGGAGATATGGGCGGAAAGCTTTCAGGAGGGCAGAAACAACGCTTAAGTATTGCTCGTGCTGTGCTGAAAAATCCTCCTATTATGATTTTGGACGAAGCTACCTCTGCTTTGGATACAGAGAGTGAAAAATTGGTACAAAATGCATTAGAAAATATGATGAAAAATCGTACTTCTATTGTGATAGCTCATAGGCTTTCTACCATTCAGAATGCTGATATTATTGTAGTAATGGAGAAAGGAAAAATCATAGAACAAGGAAATCATATGACTCTAATGGCTCAGAATGGAACTTATCGTAAGCTGGTAGAGATGCAATCTTTTGAATAATTATTGTTTATGTCCACATTTGTGGCAATAGAGAGCATCATAGGGAAGAGGATAAGTATTACAGTACTTACAGTAACCGTGTGTATGACTATGTGGGTAAGCAATATCAGGAGCGCTTTTGTGAGATATAGATAACTTGTTGTCTTCCTTTTTTCTATAAGTACGTGAATATTCAGAAGTTACAATACCTGTAGGAACTGCTATAATACCATAACCTAATATCATAATTACAGAAGCCATAATCTGTCCGAAAGTGGTAGTAGGTACCACATCACCATAACCTACAGTGGTGAGGGTCACAATACACCAATAAATACTACGGGGAATACTCGTAAAAGCTTTATCGTGAGGCTCTATCATATACATAAGTGCTCCTAGAATTACGGAGAGAACAAGTACAAAATAGATAAAAACAAAAATCTTCGTTTGGCTATTCTTTAGAGCTTTTTTTAGCTGATTGGCTTGTTGGGTGAATTGTACCAAATCCAAGATTCTAAAGATACGTAATAGTCTGAGAATGCGTATGATGGAAAGAAATTTTGATTTTTCTATAAAAAAAGATAGGTATACAGGTAAAATAGAGATAAGGTCAATAATTCCATAAAAACTAAATACATATCGTTTCCAATTAGGTGAACAGACGATACGTAAGGCATATTCTAGGGTGAAGAAAACTGTAATTATCCATTCTAGGACTACCAATAGAGTATGTATCCGAACATTTACCATTTGGATACTTTCAAAAATAGCCAAGAAAGCACTTAGTAGGATAAATCCTAAGAGAATTAAGTCAAAGAGCTTTCCTGCAACAGTATCTCTTCCGTAGATAATAGCATAACCCCTTACTTTTAGGAGCCTGTATTTAGATGCTAAGAGTTTTTTCATCTCAAACCAATAAAAAATCCAATGAAAAAGACCTTTTCATTGGATTCAGTCTTTTACTTAACAAAATTCATTATAGGCTGCCTCTAAGTTTTCAGCAATTGCTTCCGCAAAACGGCCTTCTATATGGTGTCTCTCCAACATATGTACCAGCTCTCCGTCCTTGAAGAGGGCGATACTTGGAGAAGAAGGTGGGAATGGGAGCATATAATCTCGCATTTGTGCCGTAGCATCGGTGTCAAAGCCAGCAAAAACGGTTACTAAATGATCTGGTTTTTTAGCATTTTCAAGACTAAGGAGTACGGCGGGGCGGGCATTTCTTGCCGCACAACCACATACAGAATTGACCACTACAAGGGTAGTGCCAGCTTTTTTAATAGCCTCATCTACAGCTTCTACACTACGAAGAGATTCAAAGCCTGCATTTTCAAGCTCCGCTATCATAGGAGCTACTATTTCTGGTGGATACATAATTTTTA
>CAJPPS010000184.1 GCA_905372595.1 uncultured Capnocytophaga sp.
CTTCTTGAGAGTATGCCACCAGAGAGAAGAAAAAACTCAATAGAAGTAATTTTCTCATAGATTATTCTAAAATTCATTAAATTATTAGTCTCTCATTTGATTTACTTGCTTAATAACTGAATATAATGATGCAAATACTCCAAAGAGAAGAAGCCCTAACACCCCCCAAGGAGAGATGATAGGATATTCTTTATCTAGCCAATTTCCACAATAAGCACAAAGCCCTATTGTAACGGACATTTGAAGACCTAACTGAGAGAACTTAATCCAATTATTTAGATTCTTTTTTGATTGGTTCATTATTTATAGCAGTCTTAGTACTTGCCCCTCCCATAGAACAAGTAACATTGAATATAGCTCCTGGCTCTATTGCTAGCTTCTCAGCTTGTACTGTTCCTTGTATATTAGCTGTTGATTTAAGGCTCAAAGTACCTTTTACTATAAGACTTTTGGCTATTATAGTACCTTCTACATCTGCATTGGCACAAATAACTTCCCCTCGTATGATACCATCCTTACCTACTACAAGGCGACCTGTAGTGGTGATATTCCCTTCTATTTCTCCATCAATACGAAAGTCAGAAGCTGAATTCACTTCTCCTTTTATAATTGTTCCTGCTATAATGCGGTTACTTCCTCCTAATGAATTGTCTGCTGCCATAGGCTTTTTATTTTCTTTATTAAACATTGTTAGTTATTTTTATATTCTTCTTTATTTTTATATACTTGAATAATAGTATAATTTTCTGACGAAATTACGAAATATTTTTGAATTATAAAAGAATTTTTATTGATTTTCTTTGAGACGTTCTATAAAAGTATTAGCCATTTGATTAGTAACAAAACCGTGAAGTACAAGCCATTTTTCCTGCCCATCATATACATCCTCACTGAGTGTTATATATGCTAATCCATTCTCCTCAAGATATTTCTTTAGGTTATCTACATCTTCTGTGGAATAAGATTCTATAACTATCTTCCAAGAAGAAGCTTTCTGGTCGGGTTCAAAGGAAGGTTTTTCTTCCTTAAGTATTTTCAAATCTTTCTGTATTAGTTCTGCTTGCTTAGTATTGGGATATTCTTTAACAATATGCTCCAATTCTTGAATATATGGTAATTTTCCATCTAATCGTGCTATAGCTTTTGCTTTAAGAATTTCCCAATCAGGAGCCTGAGGAGACCTCTTATATAATGCTTTATGCTGCTGTATATAATCCAATACTTGCTTATAATTCTGTTGTGCAAGGAGTTCCTGTAAAGAGTCATATTGTTCCTGTAACTCTTTTTCATTGGTAGTTACTTCTCCTTGAAGAATTTTCGCATAATCCGATTGAGGATAAGAAGCCAACAAACGTTCCTTATAGGACTGAGAATTATTCATTCCATCACCTATCGTATATAGCTGATATAATGCTTTTTGGATAAGTTCATCATCCTTGGTAAGAGACAATAAACGATTCAGACGTTCCTGAGCCAATTTTCCTTCTTTGAATTTTTCCCAATACAATTCTCCTACCTGATAAAGAGCTCTTTCTCTTTCTTTTGATAATTGTTCTTGTTGTTCTTTTGAAGGTAACTTGCTAATAAACTCTTCTGGAGAAAGTTTCTGTATGTGAGTAGTATCTACTTCTGTATTAGAAGAGAATTGAGCTGTTACTACACTTGACCAACGCCAATTATCTGTAAGCGGTCTGTCTCCATATTGTCTGGTAAAGAATTGCTTTCCATAGGCAACCGTTTGTGGAGCATAAAAATAGAATCCTTCTTGAGGTTTTTCTACTTGTTTTTGAGATTTTTTTCCAAAATTTGTTATTTTTACAGTTTTTTTCTCTGATAATTTATTAATAGAATCAACATATTTCTGGAAGAAAGCCATTCTTTGTTCCTCTGGCATAGCCACAATTCCTAGAATACTATCCGCTTTTTGTATCGTTCCTTCATAGGCAGTGATTTGAGCCAAATTATCTTTCTTTCTTCTTATATATATGTATTCCAGAGTTTTCTTAGGAGTATATACCAATGTACTATCATAATGAGTATAGGACAAAGGATAGTTTTTTTCCTTAAAATAAAGTTCTGCTAGGTGCTGATGTGAACGTTTTTTTAGTTCTTCATTTCCCTTATTTTTATCCAAGGAACGATGGTAATAATCAATAGCTCCTTTATTTTTTTTCTCATTTTCAAGGTATAATGCGTGCTGGAAATAAATAAGATCCAAAAGATTCTTATGCTCATAGAGCTTCTCCATTTTATAGAGTTTTTCAAGGTAAGTTACTTTTTCTTCTGGAGAAAGAGTTTGGGTACGAGCTTTTCCTATTTGAGCCTCTACCCATAAGCGACGAGGAATATTCCAATTTTGCTTAATTGTTTTTTGATAATACACTTGTGCTGAATCTCTCTGATTTTGTCGTTCAAAGAGCTGTCCTATAATGAAGTAATAACGACCTCTAAGGGATTTTTTTCTGGTTTCGCTACTTGCATTCTTAAGAGCGTCTATAGCCTTAGGATATTCCTTCAAATTAATAAACGCTTGAGCTAAAACAGCGTGTAAGCCAGCTCGTTCCTTTCTTTTAGGATTCTCTTCCAAGAGAATTTTTTCCAAGTCTGTTACAGCCATTTCTTCCCTTCCTAGCTGAATAAGAGCTTTTTCCCTCCATACAGTTGCATTGTAGCGTTGGTTTGTCTCCCCATAGTTAGTAAGAAGGTGGTTAAAAGCTTCTAATGCAGGAATATACCTACCATTATAGTAACGAGCCTTCCCAAGAAGCATATAAGCATCATCTATCTTTCGGTTTTTTTGCTTCCCATCAAAGACCATAGAGTGTCGTTGAATAGCTTTAATAGCTTTCTCTTCGGCGCGGTCAAAATGAGGATTTCCTTCTCCTTTTGAGAGATATTCCTCTGATAAAGTTTCTGCTTCTACAGGAAGTATTTCAAAATAATTCTCAAGATATTTCTCTGAAATTTCTTTCTTACCTTCCTCAAGAGCCAGATTCCCATTATATAGGACATTATACATAGTAGGAATCATACGAAACTGACGGTTATAATAAGTATCTGCTTTAGTGGTACAACCTACCCAAAGAATAAGTACCCCTACACCGATTATATATTTTAACACCTTCATTTAGAAAAATAATAATATGGCGCAAGTTAGTCATTTTTTTTTAATAGACCAACAAATTTAGGTAATTTATAAGAGAAAAGAGAGAATTATCAGTGTGATAATTCTCTCTTATCCTTTACATTTATTCTACTTTAACATATAACCTTCCTGAGTTTTTTATTTATTTTAATGTAAATCAATCTATTACAATAAAACGATCTTATCCCAAATATGTTTTCAAGATTTTGCTTCGAGAAGTATGCTTAAGCCTACGGATAGCTTTTTCCTTAATCTGTCGAACGCGTTCCCGAGTGAGTTCAAAAGTCTCCCCTATCTCCTCAAGAGTCATAGGATAATTCTCTCCTAAGCCAAAATAAAGACGAATAACATCTGCTTCGCGTGGGGTAAGGTTCTTCAAAGCACGTTCTATTTCTGTTTTAAGGGATTCGTGCATTAGCTCTTTATCTGGATTGGGAGATTCTCCACTAC
>CAJPPS010000185.1 GCA_905372595.1 uncultured Capnocytophaga sp.
CTAATACTCTTACTATTATTTTTGGAAAGTATTGTTATCTCTGTTAATATCTGTAGTGATATTTTCAGGATCAATAACTACTTTTTGAATATTTTCAAAAGGTATATCTACTTCAAAGGTATAAGTAGGATGTCCCCAACCCCAAGAAGGGAGTACTTTGCGTTCGTAACTATAAGGATTTTTCTTTTCACCGAACTGCATACGGAGAGGGATATAGAAATAATGAGTTTTGTTATTTTTATCTACTACAAATACATCAGAAGGTAAGGGTAGCCTATCCACACGGCGTAGGGTGATGGAGGTTTTGTTGCCTTTTCCTTCTACTTTATCTACAGCATAATCCACGTGGTGAGGAGTCTGCATAAATTCATTAAGGTACCACTGGAGTTGCATTCCGGATACTTTTTCAGCACAACGAATAAGATCATTGGGCTGAGGGTGCTTGAAGGCAAAGTTTTTATAATAAAGTTGTAGGGTTTTTTCTACATTTTTTTCTCCAATGATATATTCTAGTTGTCTTAGGAAAAGAGCTCCTTTACTGTAAGAGGTGATAGAATAAGCATAGTTGGTATCGAATCGGTCGGACTGATGCGTAGGAGTTTCTTCGTACTTGCTCTTAACATATCTGTCATAAGATTTGTAGAAGCCCGCAAAAGGCACTTTTGCTCCTAGCATTCCAAGGGCGCGATCTTGGATATAAGAACAGAATCCTTCATCTAACCAAGGATAGGCGGTTTCATCACTAGCAAGGATAAGGTGGAACCAGGCGTGTCCTAGCTCGTGTACGGCGGTACTCTGTAAGCGTTCAAATTTCTCTTCTCCTTGGATGAGGGTACACATAGCATATTCCATTCCTCCATCACCTCCTTGGATAAAGGAATATTGTCTCCAAGGATATTTTCCTACGAATTTGTTATAGAATTGGAATGCTTTAAGCATATCTGGCTGGATTTTCTTCCAGTTTTCAGGGTATTTCTTGTATAGGAAGTGAAGCGTCTGCCCATTACCTGCATCTAGCTTGTCGTGGATGAACTGAGGATCCGCAGCCCAAGTGAAGTCGTGCACCTGTGGAGCATAGAAGTGCCAAGTACGGGTGTTTCCTTTTACTTTAGGAACTTTCACGCCTGCATCTTCGTAACCGAATCCTATTTCATTATTGTTCTGTAGGTAACCAGAACCTCCTACGATATAGTTCTTGTCAAGGGTGATTTTTACGTCAAAATTTCCCCATACTCCATAGAACTCACGAGTGATATATTCGGTCGTATTCCAGCCTCTAAAATCGTATTCAGCAAGCTTAGGATACCATTGGCTCATTGAGAGGGCTACTCCATCAGGATTATTGCGCCCTGTTCTACGAATCATCACAGGAGCTTGCCCTACGAAGTCCATTTTCAGAACAGTAGAAGAATGGGGAGGAATAGGCTTGTTAAGATCTACTTTAAGGATTGTGCTTTCTGTTTTGTATTTTACAGGAACTCCGTCTTGAGAAAGGCTATTTACACGTAAGAAACCGATTTCTTCAGGCTTGAATTGGGAGATACGGCTTTGGTATTGAGGGTTTTCTTTGGTGCCAAGGTTATTCACCATTCGGTGGTCAGGGTCTTTGATTGTCTGTAGGCGGGCGTCCATTTCGCTCCCTGGTTGGAAAGCATTCAGGAATAGGTGATAGAAAACTACCTTGAGGGTGTCGGGGGAATTGTTGGTGTAGGTAAGTTCCTGCTTTCCGGTGTATTGGTAATTCTTGACATTCATATCAATGTCCATTTTGTAATCAACGTGTTGTTGCCAATACGGTGCGTTCTGAGCCTGTAGGATTCCGGCTGTACCAAGAGTCATAAGGCTTAACATTTGTTTGTAATTCATTGTGTTTATAATTTGTATTTGCGTACAAAGTTACGATTTTATGCAGATTTTTACAAGCAAAAAGAGAGTTTTTTCTTTTGAGAATCGTCTTTTTTCACTAATTTTGCCATACTTTTCAAACGCATATTATATGGAACTGAACTTAACACGTCCTATCTGTTTTTTTGACTTGGAAACCACAGGGATAGACGTATCCAAAGATCGCATTGTGGAGATATCCATCTTAAAAGTTTTCCCTAATGGAAACCGAGAGAGTAAGACCTGGCTGGTGAATCCTACCATTCCCATTCCTGCACAAGCCACCGCTGTACACGGGATTACCAATGAAAAAGTAGCGGGGGAGCCCACCTTTAAGGAGTTGGCTAAGCAAGTTCATAATTTTATAAAAGATGCAGACTTGGCAGGCTATAATTCTGACCGATTTGATATTCCTTTATTAGCAGAAGAACTCCTTAGAGCAGGGGTAGATTTCGACCTAAAAAACCGTGTAACGGTAGATGTACAGACCATTTTTCACAAGATGGAACAGCGCACCCTCTCGGCAGCTTATAAGTTCTATTGTAAGAAAACTCTGGACAATGCTCATTCCGCTCAGGCTGATACTGAAGCAACCTACGAAATCCTCAAAGCGCAGCTGGATTGTTATCAGGAAGAACTTCCCAATGATATAAAGCAATTAAGCGAGTTCACTACACGTAAGCAAGCAGCCGATTTTGCAGGCTTTATTGTGTATAATGACAAAGGAGAGGAAGTTTTTACCTTTGGCAAACATAAGGGGCGTAAAGTAGAGGAAATTTTACAGGAAGAACCAGGTTACTTTGGCTGGATTCTCAATGCCGATTTCCCACTTTATACCAAGAAAGTACTTACAGCTATTAGGCTAAGGAAAGGATTGGGAAATGGATAGGTAAGAAATATAAAAAAACCGCTCTATAGAGCGGTTTTCTTTTTTATTAAAAACAGAGTTTATTTCTTAGAAATAAAGGTTTAATAATACTGATGCAGTTCCTAGACCTGTATTGGTATTACCAATGTTGAATCCAAATTTGCTACTTTCAACTCCAGTGTTAGCATCTTTTGATTTTTGGTATCCAATAGCTACAGCATAAGTATATTGAGCTCCTAAACCAACTTTAGGGAAAACAAAATACTCAGCTCCTACAAATCCTTGTGCTCCTACTAAGAAGTTAAAAGCATCTTTTTGAGGAATACCAAATCCTACAAGTCCATCAAAACCATAGAATCCTTGAAGACGAGTAGAACCTTTTCTCCATTCTTTACCATAACCAGCTATAAGACCGAATTGAGTAGTAGCATCAACATCTTTTGGTTTTTCATAAGAGAAAAGGAAGTTAGCTGTATAACGGTCAGCTTTGTTATCAGCAGTGAATTTTTTTCCTAAGAAAGTAATTGAGTTAGTGAATCCAGGAAGTTTTTGAGCGTCATTGCTGTTGAAATTTACTTCATTACCACTAGTGCCATTGAAAGCATTTCCAACAAATTTTAAAGCGCTGTTAGCACTGAATCCGATTGACCAATCTCCTTCTTGAGGTAGGTAGTTTTCTCCTTTAGAAGAAACAAGTTCTTGAGCGTTAGCAAAGCTGAATGCAAATACAGCTACTGCAGATAAAAGAATTTTTTTCATCTTTTGTTCTAATTTTTAAGTTTAACGGCGCAAAGGTATAACATTTTTGCCAATAACC
>CAJPPS010000186.1 GCA_905372595.1 uncultured Capnocytophaga sp.
GTATATTTGTCAGCCATTAGCAAGCCTTTTCACTGATGAAAAAATATACTTCAGGTTATTCCTTTTGGAAAAAACAACAGCAGCGAGGTGTTCTTGCCTTGCTTCTTTGTTGCGTTATATTACAGATAGCTTATTTCTTAGTAGATGTACCTTCTTCGTCAGCCTTTTCTCAAGAACGAGTGATGGCTCTTCAGGAGCAAATAGACAGCTTAAAGGTACAAGAGAGCGAAAAAGAAAAGCAATATGCTCTGAGTTCGTTCAATCCAAATTTCATTTCGGATTACAAAGCCTACATTTTGGGTATTTCAGCCGAGGAACTCTCCCGATTACAATCCTTTAGAGAAACGGGCAAGTATGTAAATTCAGCAAAAGAATTCCAAGCGGTTACACAAGTTTCAGATTCTCTCTTAGCTACTATAGAACCCCTAATGAAGTTCCCTGATTGGGTAACAAAGAAGAAAGAAAGCTATCATTCATATGAAAAGAAAACTGAAAAAATCATTAAAAAAGATTTAAACACTGCTTCAATAGAAGATTTACTACCCGTACGAGGAATCGGAGAAAAACTCGCTGACCGAATTATCAAATACCGAGTAAAAGTACAAGGATTTTCCTCTAAAAAACAGCTCAGCGAGATATATGGATTATCCGAGGATGTAATAACAGAGGTCTGGAAATATTTTGAACTCCTTTCTATGCCTGAAATTATAAAGCTTAACATCAATGAAGTATCTAAGAAAGAACTGTCAAAAGTTCCTTATTTGTCATACAAAGAAGTAGATGACGTACTTATTTTCCGTTCCGAAAGAAAAACAATTAATTCACTAGATGAGCTAAAAAGCATAGGATTTACTCCTGAAAAAATAGAGCAATTAGGCTGGTATCTGAAAGTAAATTGATTAGTTCTATTCATAAATTTATTAGAAAACTTACAAAATAAGCTAGCCATATAAAAAAATATAGTATTTTTGCCCCAATTTTTATTAGATAGAGTTTTATGAAAAAGATATTTTCTTTTGTATTTTGCTTTTTATTATCCTCATATTGCTTTTCACAAGAAGAAAGTGCTTTCCAAGAAGGAGAATATTTGAAATTTCGTGTTCGCTATGGAATTTTCAATGCTAGTTATGCCTCTTTATCCCTAAAAAATAAGGTATATGAAGGAAAAAATGTCTATCACGCCTTGGGGAAAGGAGAAACAACTGGATTGGCTAAGATTTTTTTTACTGTAAAAGATACTTACGAAAGCTATTTTGATAAAAATACAGGAAAACCTTACTTTTTTAACCGTGATATCTATGAAGGAGGTTATACAAAAAAGCTGAATTTCTTCTTTAACTTCAATAATAATTCTGTAAGAATCAAAAATCTAGAGAATAAAGAAGAAAAGACAATGTCTATACAACCTGAGATAAAAGATGTTATCTCGGCACTATATTATTTACGTAACAATCCTAAAATGAACTCTCTGAATAAGAATGATGAAGTGAATATGGATATGATTTTTGATGACGATGAGGTATTCAAGTTCAGGCTAAAATTCCTAGGTAGAGAAAAGATAGAAACTCCTTTAGGAGAAATCAATACTCTTATATTCAGACCCTTAGTACAAGATGGTCGTGTATTCAAAGAACAAGAGAGCTTGACCCTTTGGATTAGTGATGATTCTAATAAAATTCCTGTAAAAATCAAAGCTAGCCTTCGTGTTGGCTCTCTTGTAGGAGAAATCATTAATTTTAATGGGTTAAAGTATCCTACAGCCCTCAAAAATAAATAAGCTTTATGGAAAAAGACTTAAGTAACTTACGCCTGACTTATTCTCAAGGAGAACTTCTAGAAAAGGACTTGCGAGAGAACCCTATGGAACAGTTCCAACAGTGGTTCTTACAAGCTCAAAACTCTGATACAGAACGTGAAGCCTATGCTATGTCTGTTGCAACTATTGGCAAAGATGGATTTCCTAAAACCAGAGTTGTTCTCCTAAAGAAATTCACCGACGAAGGCTTTATTTTCTACACTAATTATGATAGTGAAAAGGGAAAAGCCATTGTAGAAAATCCTCATTTGTGCCTATCTTTCTTCTGGTCTACTCTAGAAAGGCAAATAATTATTAAAGGTATTGCCGAGAAATTGGCACCTAATCTCTCTGATGGATACTTTGCTTCTCGCCCTAGAGGAAGTCAGCTAGCGGCTATTATTTCTGCTCAAAGTGAAGTAATTCCTTCAAGAGAATATCTACAAGAGAAGCTCAATTCTCTAGAGAAGGAAAGCAATGGAACCTCTCTGAATCGACCTGAGAACTGGGGAGGTTTTTTAGTTAGACCTATCTCTATGGAGTTTTGGCAAGGACGTCCTAATCGCTTGCACGATCGTATTCGATATTCTCTACAAGAAGATTATGATTGGAAAATAGAGCGATTAAGCCCTTAACAAACGTTAATAAAAAAGTAAATTTACTCACCAAACATATTTTTTATCAACATTTTATATATTTCTTTTCTTGCTTGGTAAAAAATATGTATTTTTGTGCCGAAAATTATCTTTAATAAAAAAGTAAAGAATAGATTTATGAAAAACTTGGATGTTTATATAGAGGACCTTATATTCAAGCATAATTGTGTTATTATTCCTGAATTTGGAGCTTTTGTTTCCAATAGAAAAGCTGCAGAACTAGCTTCTGATAAGTCCTTTTCCCCTCCTCAAAAGGAGCTTACTTTTAATTCACGCCTGACTTATAATGATGGTTTAGTAGCTAAGCATATTTCTGAGGTGGAACGTTCTTCCTATGAAGAAGCCCAAGAGTATATTAAATCTGTTGTTAATAGATGGAAACAGGATTTAGCCCTAGGAATGGAAGTTCGCTTGGCTAATATAGGAAAATTTACCAAAGGAACAGATAACAATATTATCTTCACTTCTCTTTCAAAGGAAAATTACTTAACAGATTCCTTTGGTATGTCTAGCGTAACTACAAAAGAAATTAATAAGACAGAGACCGGAGTAGGTGTAGAAATAGCTAATCCTAACGCACAAGAAAATAAACCAGGCTTAGTAGAGAATCCCAGTGTAACTCCTGAAGAGGCTGTTGCTGGAAAGCCTAGGCCCAAGATGCCTATCCCTATAAAATATGCTGCTGTAGCTATTGTAGGACTTTCTGCTATTGGTTATGCCGCTTATGCACTTCTCACTCCTAAAGAGAATCCTACCATTGCAGAAGTACAAACAGATCCTGCCAGAGTAGAGGAATTATTAAATGAAGAAATTGCTAAGGCCACCTATACTCCTGACATACCTTTGAATGCTACTGATATACAAGTAACTAAAGACCCTAATTTAGTAAAAAAACGTAAAGAAGAACAGAAAAAAGCTGAGCAAGAAGCTAAAGAAGCTGAGAGAAAAGCAAAAGAGGCTGAAAAACAAAGTGTTGCTACTACTAAGCCTACTTCTTCCAATAGTGATGCTACTAGTAGTAGTTCTTCAACAACAACTAACACAAGCTCAGGGGGGACTAAATTATCTGGTAATTTCTTCCTAATCGCAGGAGCCTTTAGTTCAGAATCCAATGC
>CAJPPS010000187.1 GCA_905372595.1 uncultured Capnocytophaga sp.
CCCCTACCAATCCCGATGGTACCCGTAAGAACTTTATCACAGGAATTACAGGGCAAGATGGTGCCTACCTGGCTGAATATCTTCTTAAGAAAGGATATGAAGTTCATGGAATGAAACGCCGTTCCTCTCTTTTCAATACAGATCGTATTGATCATCTTTATCAAGATCCACATTTAGAAAATCGTAATCTTATTTTGCATTATGGCGACCTTACAGATAGTATGAATATTACTCGCCTTATCCAAGAGGTTCAACCTGATGAAATATATAATCTAGCTGCAATGAGCCACGTCCATGTAAGTTTTCAAACTCCTGAGTATGTGGGTAATGCAGACGGATTGGGAACCCTACGTATATTGGAGGCAGTACGCTTGTTAGGTCTTATAGAGAAAACTCGTATCTATCAGGCTTCAACTTCTGAATTGTATGGACTTGTACAAGAGGTTCCCCAGAGTGAAAAAACACCTTTTTATCCTCGTTCTCCATATGCTGTAGCAAAGCTTTATGCTTATTGGATTACAGTTAATTATCGAGAGGCTTATAAAATGCACGCATCCAATGGAATTCTCTTTAATCACGAATCACCTATTCGAGGAGAGACTTTTGTTACTAGGAAAGTAACTCGTGCTTTAAGCCGTGTGGCTTTAGGTATGCAGGAACGCTTTTATATGGGAAATCTTAGCTCACAACGAGATTGGGGGCACGCCAAAGACTACATCAAGGCTATGTACCTTATTCTTCAGCAAGATGCTCCTAGCGATTATGTTATAGCTACAGGGATTACTACTGCTATACGTGATTTTATTATTTTGGCAGCAAAAGAAATAGGACTTACTATTGAGTTCAAAGGACAAGGAGTTGATGAAAAAGGATATATAACACAAGTTGATAAAACTATTTTTATTGAAAAAGTAGGTGAAAAATACTTGAGTAAGATAGAAGAAAAAATAGCAAAATCTTCAGAAGTGGTATTGGTGGATCCTCAATATTTCCGTCCTACAGAAGTAGATTTGCTTATAGGAAATCCTACAAAATCTCAGACTATATTGGGGTGGAAACCAGAGTATGATCTTAAGGGATTAGTGGAAGATATGATGCGTTCAGATATTAAGCTCTTCAAGCGAGATGCCTACTTAAAAGAAGGAGGGTTTACTATTATGAACTACTTTGAATAATAATTCAGATATGTTCTTTTTAGCCTATGGAACAACAAGTACAGAAATTGCGAAATCTTTTCATAAGTGATTTGGAAAGTTATTCTTCTCAGATAGAGAAGGATTTAAGAGAATTATTTATAGGAGTATCTTATCTTGAAGAAAAGGATAGAGATAGGATTTTGGCATTTTCATTTGAGTATGACCCAGAAGATTTTGTAATTTCTTTTCAGACTTTAGGAGAGGCAGGAGAAGTCCTTTCAGATTTCCTCTATCTTCCTACTGAACGATTTGAAAAACGCTTTCCTTCCAATAAGTTTGTTATCGAAGACGAATCTTTAGAAGATGACTTATATGATAGGGATTTCCAAGAAGCTGAAATAGAAGATATTCTTATAGAATATAGAAGGGAGAAACAAGCTATTTTCAGTGATTGGTTTATTGCTCGTTGGAAAAAAGTTACAGAAGAATTGGGAAAAACAATAAATGCCTTTTTCTCCAAACAACATAGCTTCTATAAAACAGATTTGAATACTCTAGACCTTATTGACTCAGATGAAATTCAAGAAAAAATATTAGTAAATAAAACACAAAATTAAAATTATTATTTTATGAGAAAATTAAATTTTATGTATGCTATTACTTTTGGTTTGGCTACCTTAAGTAGTAATTTTTTCGTAAATGCACAGACAAAAGGGCATTTTTCAGAGAAGAGGTTAAAAGTAGATACTTCTAAGGCTGGTTATGATGGTCCTTACATTTTCTATACTGAGCAGGAGGCTACTGTAAAGCAAATTCTGGAGAAAAATAATGAGGCTTTTGCTAAAGTAGAAACTTTTAAGAATCCTATTGCTGGTAAAAAAATCAAATGTTATGTAGATGATAAAGAGTCTTTTACATTTAAAATACAAGAACTTTTACAGAATCAACCTTCTGTATATCAGATGCCAGAGAAATTGATTGCAATCTCTGATATAGAAGGAAATTACCACCAATTTAAAGAATTTCTTATCAATAATAAGGTAATGGATAAAAATTACAAATGGACTTTTGGTAAAGGGCATTTGGTTACTGTAGGAGATTTTTTTGATAGAGGATTATTGGTCAATCAAACTCTTTGGTTGATCTATTCTTTAGAGGAACAAGCCGAGAAAGCAGGAGGTAAGGTACACTTCATATTGGGTAATCACGATCTGATGAATATGAATAATGATTTTCGCTATGTTCGTAAGAAATATTTGGAAGATGCTAAGCTAATGAATCAGGAATATTATGATTTTTATAAGCCTAATACGGAACTTGGTCGTTGGTTAGGAACTAAGAATATTATGGAAAAGATAGGTGATTACATCTTTGTACACGCAGGAATATCTAAAGAAGTAAGTGACCTTAATATGGGGGTAGAAGGAATTAATAAATATGCGAGAGGATACTATTTTAATAATTTAGAAGCTAAATTGGGAGCGGATCCTGTAGGAAAAACTATTTATATGTTCGGTAAGAGTCCTATGTGGTATCGTGGTTATGGAAAAGAAACTATTGATAAAGCAGAGTTTGCTTCTATAGCAAAGAATATGGATGCTAAAAAATTTGTTATAGGGCATACACTACACGAATCAGTTACTTACCTTATGGATAAGCAAGTGATTGATTTGGATGTACTTCACGTAAAAGGAACAACACAAGGACTTCTTATTGAAAATGGACAAGAATTCACAGTAGATATCAATGGAAATAAGTCTGTGATAAAAGAACGAGCTAAAGAAGTAGATGATGATTAATTTCTAACTTTCTTATTGAATAATATAAAAATCAATTTGGAATATTCTATTCTGAATTGATTTTTATTTCAAAAAAGAGATTTTATGAACAAAAATGCAAAAATTTATGTAGCAGGTCATCGAGGTCTGGTGGGTTCTGCAATTTGGAAAAATCTTAAAGCAAAAGGATATGATAACCTAATTGGATTCTCTCATAAGGAATTGGATTTGTGCGATACCAATGCTGTTAATTCATTTTTTGCGAAAGAAAAACCTGAATATGTCTTCCTTGCAGCAGCTAAAGTAGGGGGGATTATGGCTAATAATATTTATCGGGCTGATTTTATCTATGAAAACCTGATGATTCAGAATAATATTATTAAAGCATCCTATCAAAATGAAGTAAAGAAACTTTTATTCCTAGGTAGTACTTGTATTTATCCAAAAGAAGCTCCACAACCTATGCCAGAATCTTCTTTGCTTACAGCTCCTTTGGAATATACTAATGAACCCTATGCTATAGCTAAAATAGCTGGAATAAAAATGTGTGAAAGCTACAATCTGCAGTATGGAACTAATTACATATCTGTAATGCCAACCAATCT
>CAJPPS010000188.1 GCA_905372595.1 uncultured Capnocytophaga sp.
TTAGAATACATTCTTATCTTTTATACGTTTATCTATGAATTTCAAAGGTTTTCGATTGCCTTTCGGATAGAGTTGTTTTTCTAAATCTTCAATTTTATGAAATTCTATTTTAGGAACAACGCGTATTTTTGCTCGGAAATGATCTGCAATCTCTTCTTTCAGTTTTTCGCTAGGAGTGTGAGAACCTATTTTTATGAGAATTTCATCGGTTAGGATTTCATTATTACTGATTTCAATAATGTAATTTTCTATTTGTCCAAAAGAAGAAAGCAAATCCATTAATACAGGAGGATATAGGGTTGTGCCTTTATATTTGATCATTTGTTGTTTTCTTCCCAAAACAGGGCTTACTCTGAGGGTATTTCTTCCACAAGAACAAGTTCCTTCATACAGGGTAACTATATCTCCTGTACGAAAGCGAAGAAGAGGCATTCCCTCTATTCCAAGAGTTGTTATTGTAAGTTCTCCATATTCTCCGTAGGGAAGTGATTTTCCATTTTCATCTAATACTTCAGTGATAATTAGCTCAGGATGATGATGCCCTCCTCTTTTATGATTACATTCAGTAAATGTTGTACTCATTTCAGTAGAGGCATAGGTGGAAAATAGTTCAATAGAAGGCCATTTTTCCATAATTTTCTTAGTAAGCAGATTTGGGGAAAAATCCTGAAGACGAAGAGCTTCTCCTATACAAATGACTCCTTTTACAGAGGAATTTAAGTAATCAATGTTATTTTTCTCAGCATATTCTATCATTTTTAATAGAAATGAAGGAACAGCTATTAGGAATTTTGGATTGTGAGAAGTAATAGAGTCCCATTGCAACTCGGGAATACCAGCTCCTACTCGAATAATACTTGCTCCGAGCTTACGAATTCCCAAAAAGTAGGCTAGCCCAGCCATAAATCTCCGGTCAATAGTAGTCATAAGCTGTACAATATCTCCTTTCTGGATACCAACACAATTGAGCGAAATAGCTTCATTATATGCTAATCTGTCTAAATCATTTTCAGTTAATCCAAAAGTTACGGGGAGCCCTAAAGTACCGGAGGTAGCAGCATAATCTACAATAGCTGTAGGAGGTACACATAGAAAATCTCTATTGTGTTGTTGTAAATCATCTTTGGAAGTAGAGGGGATTTTGCAAAGATCTTCTAGAGTGGTAATCTGTGAAATATCTATAGAGTTCTCTCTGAAGAGTCGTTGATAATAAGGAGAATATTTGTTCAGATAGTGTAATAACTCTTGTAATTTTTTCTCTTGAAACTGCTTGATTATTTCCTTGCTTTGTCTTTCTATATCTGGTATCATTATTTGCCTGATTAAAAGATATTTTTTTCTTTTAGAGAGGAGTTTATTTCTTCTATGTATGTAAGAAGTTCTGTTCTACCTGTTTTATTCTCTGACGATGTTATGAAGAAAGGAGGAATGTCCTCCCAGTTCTCTAATAATTTCTTCTTATATCTATCTATATTGTCCGTGATAGATTTTTCTGTTAATTTATCAGCTTTGGTAAAGATAACCGAAAAAGGAATAAGGTTCTCACCTAACCATTGCATAAATTCTAAATCAATCTTCTGAGGTTCAAGACGGATATCGACAAGAACAAAAGCACAGACTAATTCCTTACGTTTTTTGAAATAATCAGTGATAAATTTCTGGAAAGTTTTTTTAGATTGCTTAGAAACTTGTGCATAACCATATCCAGGCAAATCAACTAAGTACCAGTTTTTATTGATTAAGAAATGGTTGATTAATTGAGTTTTTCCAGGTTTAGAAGACGTTTTAGCAAGACCTTTGTGATTAGTAAGCATATTAATAAGAGAAGACTTTCCCACATTGGAGCGTCCAATAAAAGCATACTCAGGAAGTGAGTGAGTAGGACACTTTTTTACATCTGTGTTACTTATTACAAAGGTAGCCTGCTTAATTTCCATTTATAAATTATTGTTAGATAACCAACTAAGAAGATGATTATTGAATTCATCAGGATGTTCCATCATAGGAGCGTGCCCACACTTATCAATCCAGATAAGAGTAGCATTAGGGAGTAATTCATAGAATTCTTCGGCTACTTTAGGAGGTGTTACAGGATCATTTTTCCCCCAGATAAGGCAAGTAGGGGTCATCATTTTAGGGAGATCTTTTGCCATATTATGCCGAATAGCGCTCTTAGCAATAGAGAGTGTTTTGATTACTTTACCTCTATCATTAACAATAGAAAATACCTCATCTACAAGTTCTTTAGTAGCTACCTTAGGATCATAGAATACATCTTCACATTTTTTCTGGATAAATTCATAGCTTCCTCTTTTGGGATAGCTATCACCCATAGCACTCTCATATAGCCCAGAACTTCCTGTTAGGATGAGTCCTTTCACTTTCTGAGGATGAAGTTTGGTATATAATAAAGCTATATGTCCTCCCAAAGAATTTCCTAAGAGAATAACTTCTTCAAATCCTTTGTAAGTAATGAATCTTGCTAACCAATTTGTTAAATTTTTTACAGTACTTGAGAGCAAAGGTAAATCATAAATAGGTAGCTCTGGAGCAATTACTTTGTATTTATTTGAAAAAAAGTCAATGACTTTATCAAAGTTACTAAGCCCTCCCATTAGTCCGTGTAAAAGAATTATAGGAGAACCTTCTCCCTTTTCTATATATGAAAATTTGTCTTCTTTTTTTCGAAATAAATTTATCATTACTAATCAAATTCTGAGACTACAAAAGTATGAAATATTTATCAAATCTATGGTGTTTGATATAAAAAATATTTTCAATAAAATATATGATTCCTTATTATTGATTTTCTGATACTTATTCTACAATTAGTATCCAAACATCTTTCATTTTTTCAAGTTCAGGCTTTCCATTTTTTATACTATTGACTTCTTTTTGCTTTTTTAAAGCTTCTTCATAGGAAGAAACATAGTATGAATAAGCATAGTATAGGTTCTTGGTAGGGTAGAAGAAGGAACCTTCAGCGTGAACGCCTTTTTGCCTTAAGTTAAACATATATTTTTCAGCATTTTGCTTATTAGAATATGCTCCAAGTATCAGGTAGAATCCTTTTTTTACATTTTCAGCACTTATCCTATGAACATTGGAAGGAATAGTTTCAGGCTTATTAGGTGCCACACTAGTATTTGTAGTATTGTTTTTAGGTGTTGCCGGCTGAGAAACGTTAGAGATGGGAGAACTTTCTTTTGGAGTCGTTTGAGCTACATTATCTGTAGGCGTAGAGACTTGTTTTTGGGTAGGTTTCCCAAGAATTTTATCTACTTCTGCGTCTCTTAGAGAGATATTTTCTTCTGTATCAATAGCAAGACCTAGTAAAAAAGTATAGAAATTATTCTTAGTTGTACTGAAATTAACTCTCAGAAAATCTCCTCCAACGGGAAATATTTCAAAATCATAGTTAGGAACTTCTAGTGAAAAAATATCAAAACCTAATGTGTTTTTACTATTAGGCTTTCTGTTTTCCCAATAGTCT
>CAJPPS010000189.1 GCA_905372595.1 uncultured Capnocytophaga sp.
ATAAAATAAATATTCTTACCTTTGCTTCGTTTTTTTAAAAAGATAAAAATGGAGCTACAGAAACATTTTGATAAGTATAATCTCATTACAGGTTGGAGTGTCTTTTTTATAGCCTTACTAACATATATTAGTACTGTGGAGCCCACTGTAAGTTTCTGGGATTGTGGAGAATATATAGCTACTTCAGCGAAGTTAGAAGTAGGGCATCCCCCAGGAGCACCTTTCTTCCAGATGGTAGGGGCTTTCTTTGCTTCCTTTTCTCCCTCACCTGAGAAAACAGCTTTCTTTGTGAATCTTATTTCAGTATTCTCAAGTGCTTTTACGGTATTATTTTTATATTTTATCATCGTAAATCTTACAAAGAAACTCATTTTAAGCAAGGAAGCTACCCTTTCTCAAGGAAGTGCAATTGCCTTATTAGGGAGTGGAGTAGTAGGAGCACTAGCTTATGCTTTTTCTGATAGTTTTTGGTTCAATGCGACTGAAGCAGAGGTATATGCAATGGCAATGCTCTTTATGTCAGCAATGTTCTGGTTAGGGCTTAAGTGGACAGATAATCTGGATTCTCCACGGGGCGATAAGTGGTTACTCCTTATATCACTTACTGTGGGGCTTTCCTTTGGCGTCCATTTTATGGCGTTATTGACTATTCCAGCCATAGGAATGCTCTATTTCTTCCAGTCTCACTTTAAGAAGACTTTCTGGAACTTTATTATCGCTAATATTTTATCTATTTCTATTCTATTATTGATATTTAAGCTGATACTTCCTTATACATTAGCTCTTTTTGGCTATTCAGAAGTGTTTTTTGTAAATGAATTAGGCTTACCTTTTAACTCTGGGACTATTTTTGTAGGAATTATACTGATTATTTTCTTTGTTTTTGTACTGAATTATAGTAAAAAGAAGCAAAGACCTCTTCTACAGACAGCTACACTGTGCTTATTATTCATCTTTATTGGTTTTTCTTCTTGGTTAATGATTCCTATCCGAGCCAATGCAGGTACAGTAATTAATGAAAACAGTCCTACCGATGCCCGCTTGCTTTTGGCTTATTATAACTTAGAACAATATCAAAAAACATACCTTTTCAAGGGGCCTATGTATACCGATATGTTTGCACCTACTATTGATTATATAGATGAGAAGCCTAAGTATGAACGTGATTATAAGGCAGGAAAGTATATCATTGTTAATAATTATAAAGATGCTTTGGAGGCACCTAATCCCGAGCACGTAGGGCTTCTGCCTCGTATGTGGAGTAGTGAGCACGCAGCTAACTATATGATTCTTACCTCTCCGGTGAAATATACAATTGACCCTGAATATTATGGGGAACAGGAGACAAGCCTTATTAATAGAGAGCTTCAGGCAAGCCTTATGAAGGGTGATTACGAGCGTTATACCCAGATTCTGCGTACTTATCAGGATAAATTTATTGTGGAAAAGCCTTCTTTCTTCGATAACTTATGGTTTATGTTCCGCTATCAGTTTGATTATATGTATGTTCGCTACTTTATGTGGAACTTTGTGGGGCGTCAGGATGATATCCAAGGAAAGATGTTCAATAATCACGGGAATTGGATTTCAGGAATTTCTTTTATTGATGAATGGCATACAGGTTATCCTCAATCCAATTTGCCTTCCGATGACTTAAATAATAGAGGTAGAAATACCTATTTTTTCCTTCCTCTACTATTAGGATTAGTGGGGCTCTTCTTTCAATATAACAAAAGCCAACGCCAATGGTGGGTAGTATTTATCTTATTCTTATTCACGGGCTTAGCCTTGAAAGTATATCTTAATGAACGTCCTTTTGAACCACGAGAAAGGGACTATGCCTTGGTAGGTTCTTTCTTTACCTTCGCTATATGGATAGGAATGGGAGTATATGGACTGTATTCTCTCCTGAGGGAGAAAATAACGGCGAAGCTTCTTGCTCCAGTGGTGGTTATAGTGTGCCTTTTGGTAGTACCTGGTCGTATGCTGGCAGAGAACTGGGATGATCATAACCGTTCAGGGCGTTATACAGCTAGAACTTTGGCAAAGAGTTATCTGGATTCGGTGTCCAAAGACAATGGAGCAATGATATTCTCTATAGGAGATAATGATACTTTCGGGATGTGGTATATGCAGGAAGTAGAGCACTATCGTACTGATGTAAGAGTAATTAACACCTCTCTTTTGGGAACCGATTGGTATATAGATCAGATGAAGCGCAAAGCCTATACCAGTGATCCTATCCCCTCTGAACTAGTACATTCTCAGTATGCTTATGGGGTACGAGATGCAATTTATTTCCAAAAAAGAACAGATAATATATATCTCATTAAGGACTTTATGGAGTGGGTGAAAAGTGATGATCCTAAGAAAAAAATGAAGATTAAGCGTGAAGGAGAGAATAAACATATTCTCTACTCTAGCTACCCAACTAATAAAATCCGTATTCCTGTCAATAAAGAAAATGTATTGGCTAGTGGTATTGTAAAACCTGAAGATGCAGATAAAATAGTTGAATATATTGATATTACCCTTCCTTATGGAATGGGGAAGAATCGCTTGCTAATGCTTGATATTATTGCTAATAATGATTGGAAACGTCCTATTTACTTTACAGGAGGTAGTTATAGTGATGATGAATATATTTGGATGCGAGATTACCTCCAACTAGATGGACTTGCTTACAAGCTCGTACCTATTAAGACGCCTATAGATAAGGAAAATCCTTATGATATGGGGCGTATTGATACTGATCTGATGTATGACATTGTTAATACTTGGGATTGGGGAAATATGGACAATCCTCATATCTATCACGATCCAGAAACTCGCCGTAATAGCATCGTATTCCGAAGTAATCTGGCACGCCTTACTGAGGCACTTATAAATGAGGAGAAAATAGAGAAAGCTAAGCATATCCTTGACCTAGCAATGAAGCGTATTCCAGTGAATCATTTTGGATATTATTTCTCTATAGAACCTTTTATAGCGGGTTATTATCAGGTGAATGAGCCTGAGAAGGCACGTAAAATATTCCTAGAGGTAGCTCAGAAATATCAGGAACGATTGGAGTATTATCTGACCCTTTCCAGAGGTGATTTTCAGGCATTGTATGAGGATCTTTCGCGAGACTTGACCAGATATAGAAGCCTATTACTAATTCTTTCGGAAGAGGATGAAAAATTTTCACAACAACAGGAACAAGTATTTGATTCTTATATAGATAAGCTCACCCACCTTGCTAAGCGTTATGGACTTCTACAACAGCAAGCACCTCAGCAAGCACCTCCTTCGGAAGAAACTTCTTCCAATGAGCAGGAATAATAATGAAAAGAGGCTAGCTTATAAAGCTAGCCTCTTTTTAGGTTTAAAAAGGGTTCTTACTTTGTTTTATTTTGTGAAATAAATAGTTTTTTTATTTCTTAAAAAGCTATATTTTTTCACCTCAAATAAGCACTATGGCAGAAAAACACCATTAC
>CAJPPS010000190.1 GCA_905372595.1 uncultured Capnocytophaga sp.
ATATTTTCCTATGGTTGCCTACTTTCCTTACTTGCTCTTATTACTTATTGTAATCATTGCGCTGACAATGTTAGCCAATCGTATCCGAATCGCCTATCCTATTCTTCTAGTTTTGGGAGGGTTAGTAATGGCAATGGCTCCAAACTTACCTAATGTTACTATAGACCCTGACTGGGTATTAATTATTTTCCTTCCTCCCCTACTCTATGCCGATTCTTGGGCTATCTCACTGAAAGAGATTTGGAAGTGGAGGCGTATTATCCTGAGTTTTGCTTTTATAGTTGTATTCATTACCGCAGTAGCTGTGGCTTGGGTTGCCAATATGGTCTTACCTGGATTTTCCCTTGCCTTAGGCTTCCTACTTGGAGGAGTGATAGGCTCTACCGATGTGGTAAGTGTCTCGGCTATTCTTAAGTTTGTCAAAGTGCCCCATCGATTATCCACCATTCTAGAGAATGAGAGCTTGCTTAATGATGCCTCTTCTTTGATTGTATTCCGATTTGCAGCTCTGGTGGTTACCACAGGGCAGTTTGTCTGGTATGAGATGGCAGGAGGATTTCTCTGGGTAGTCTTCGGAGGACTTCTTATAGGACTTCTTATAGGATGGATACTTAAGCTTCTACACCAGTGGCTCCCCACCGATGCGAATATGGACATCGTCCTTACCCTTGTGGCTCCTTACCTTATGTATATGATTGCCAACGAGGCTCAAGCATCAGGCGTACTGGCTGTGGTGGCTGGAGGGGTATACTTACATCATCATAGGAATACCATCTTCCCTGCCTCCACCCGTAATAAAGTGATGGCTGTATGGGATAATATTATCTTTATCCTCAATGGGTTAGCGTTCTCTCTCATTGGGCTGAGTCTTCCCCAGATTCTTGAAGGGATAAGGGAGGAAGGAATCAGCTTTACTACCGCCACTTATTATGGATTGCTTATTACAGGAACCCTCATTGGAGTACGTATTTTGTGTGCCTATGGAGCAATTGTTACCACCCAAATTATGAAGCGGTTTATCAAAGTAGCAGATGGGCGCAGATATCACAATATTGGTGTTCCACTAATTCTAGGATGGGCTGGGATGCGGGGTGTTCTCTCCCTAGCGGTAGCCCTTTCTATTCCCCTTACGCTGGATAATGGAGCGCCTTTCCCTTACCGTAACCTCATTCTGTATATAACCTTTATCGTTATTCTGGTAACTCTTATCCTCCAGGGACTTACCCTTCCTTTTCTCATTAAGTGGGTGAAGTTCCCTGACTATGATGACCATATTCCTGATATAGAAGCAGAAACCCTTATCCGTAAGGAGCTTGCTCGTGTAGCTTTGGAGTATATGGACATCCACTATAAGGAAGGCATTACCAATAGTTTTCTCCTACAGAATCAAAAGGACATATGGCAATTCCACTTGGACACTCCTAAGTGTAGTACTACCCCTGAAGTCCGTGAAAAATATATTGCAATCCTACGACACCAAAGGGATTTCCTTGAACAGATGAACAGAAACCCTCGTATCAATGAGGAGCTCATCCGATCTTTCGAAAGGCAAATCAACCTAGAAGAAGAAAAATGGGAGAATAGCTAATATCAAAAAAGCTATCCTTTTCAGGATAGCTTTTAAACTATAGATTTGCTTTCTTATACGGATTGGGACGGTAACCTTCCATTAATGCATCGTTTTCCATTATAAACGGAATTGCATTGGGTTGCTCCCATTCCACATCGTAGTGGTTCATTAGGTAATCACTTAGCTGGGTGCGATTATCAAAAATAATTGCCTGATAAGGCTCTTGGAAAGCAAGTTTTTCCACAAAAAGGAGTTTGCCCTCATAGGGAACCAACACCCCTACGTGTCCTACAAAAAGGGTATTTTCCTCAGGGGTAATTTGGGAATGAAATACTGCTGAGATAAGTGATGCCTTGGTAGGGTCTCCCTTATAGCGGAAGGTGATACCCCGCTCCTTCCAAGCCTTTTGCATAGTGTGCAAATGGGTATTGATATCTTTGGTATTGGTAGTAGGCACCTCAGTAAAAAGCGCAAAAAAGTCGTTTTCCTCTGCTGGGGTAAAGAGCTTTTTAGGAGCATTGCGCAAAGACTCACGGTCTATAAAGAGCACTTCATCCTCTCCCTTAGTGGCAAACTTCTTATCGGAAAAAGCAATCAAATCACGCAAAAGCGTAAAGGAAGTCAAGCGGCAATTATACCCCTGAAAGGCAGGATATTTGTTCATCCAATCGGTTTGTATAGCCACCTCATCATACTTGGGCAGTAGGCTATCGATAGTTACAAAACCCTCTGGGACAAGGTTTGCTTTCGCTCCAGCTGTCTGGTTAAAGAGTGCTACACTCTCCAAGAAAGCGGAAGCATTAGAAGCAGATATCCCAGCTGCTGTAAGGGCTTGCTGTACTTTTTCTTGAGTAGGAGCATCTACTAAGTTAGAGTAGGTCAGCGTTGGTGTGTTTTTTTCTTGAGCCTCCTGTGGCATTTCCGCCACTGCTGTAGTGGGGGCTTTTTTCTCTTGGCAGGCAACAGCAACCAAGGAAAGTAGGGTCAATACAATTTTTCTCATTTTTTTAATCATTTTTCTACACAATTTAGTCAATATAATTATTTCACTTTAAGTAAATTATCTAATACATTTTTCTTTTTACACTTCTCTGCTATAACTCAACCACTGATAAATACTTCGGTGGCACCTTATCCGTAAGCCATACTCCATTGGCAGAGAGGTAAAAAACATACCCTGCCTTATGCATTGCCATTGTATTTACTTTAAAAATGACGGGCTTGCCGTGTCGGGCACCTACTTTGGTTGCGGTTGCTATATCAATGCTGAGGTGTACATACTGGCGGGTTTGCTTTTGGAGTCCGCTTTTGAGAATGCTCTCTACAAACCTGCTGGCAGTGCCGTGATACAAACATTCGGGGGGTATTTGAGGCAATAATTCTAACTCCACGGCAAGTGAATGTCCCTGATTAGCACGTATTTTTGTGTTATCCTCGCTAAAAGCATACCGCTGTTTGTTATCAGTAGCGACGATTTCTTCCAACATTTTAAGGCTGAACACGGGGAATTTACGCTTCATATTCTTAATGAGTACATTTACCTCAGCCCAACCGTTTGTGTCGAGGGTAATACCAATCGCCTCAGGGTGGTGTCGCAGCACCAAACTGAGAAACTTACTCTCTTTTTTATGTTTTTCTTCTTTAGACATTGTTCAATATTCTTTAAACGAACACCAATCCCATTTGCTGTAAGTAATAGTTCCTCCCTACTTGCTCTTTTGCCTTGTCAGAAATCCAAAAATCAGGTTTGAGCAACTGCTCTCCTTTCATCATCTTTGCTTTATGACTAATTTTCTTAATCTGCTTGATGATATCCTTGAAAATAGCATACATAGGATACTTTTCTGTATCGTAATTGCCTCTTAGGTTATCGTTCTTATCTGCAAGACTGATAGTTTTAGGATAG
>CAJPPS010000191.1 GCA_905372595.1 uncultured Capnocytophaga sp.
TGACAACGCTTGGGATCACCCTGAACTAGGTACTTAAAATCAATAATTACTTCTTAAATGATGACAAAATACATCAAATTTTTTTTGAGATTGGCAGTAAGTACCGCTATGCTTTCAGCAGTAGCCGATCGTTTTGGTTTGGCGATGTTCACCTCTGTAGGGCTAAAAGCTACCTTCGACTATTCGGTATGGAATGCTGTTGGAGCGTGCCTTGCTATTAGCTGTTTGAAAGAAAAACACTGGGAGATAGACAGCGTTATAAAGTAAGCGTTGCAAGTGAATTTCTTGTAGTTTCTGTCTATTAACCCATAGATTTATAAAATGAAAATCATCTCTAAATTCAAAGATTACTACGACTATAAAGTCGCTGAGTACGGCATAGACGAAAACCTCGTCTATGACCGCCGTTTGCCTGCGGGAGTAAGTATCGGTACTCCACAGAGAAGCTGGATTACCCTCGACGACCCCACCGATGACCAGGCATTGCACTCGGCACTCTATGTAGGCAATGCGCTTGTGCACCTCTTTGCCACACGCTCCAAAATATACACCCATTGGGATTTTGCGAACCCTGATGATTGGCATTACAATCTATTTGATTTGTGGTATGGTGAGCGCTATGTGCTGATGAATGACGGGAAAGAAATAAGGATAACCTCCTACTTATCGGCTACTTGTGATACTTTGCTTGAACAGATGGAAACTCCACGAGAGCGAAATATCTTTAAGCTGGAAGACCGACCACCGTGGCTGGTGTTAAAAAGTTCGTTGTTGCTCATTTACAACAAAGATTATAGAGGAAGCAATAGGGCTACCCATTATGTGAATTTGCAGGAACTCGGCGTCTATATCGACCCCGATTTTGTATGGCAACATATTGTGCAGTACCTTTCCGACCTCAAAACCCAAACCGAACAATCGCCCGAACTGCCCAATGAGCTAAAAATAGACAGCAAAGGCTTTGACCAAAAACGCTCTTTCCGCCCCAAAATGAAGTAATTTGTTAATTGAATGAACTATCTCAAAGAAATACAAACCCTCAAAACTGAGTTCGTCCTTCCCTTGCAGAAAGCCAAAGCCTTGTTAGAACAAACCGCAGGTGACCTCCCTGCAGCCATCGCTCTCTGTCACCAAGAAAACATAGCTACCATAATGGCAGAAACCGAGTGTGAGCGCTGGGAAGCCGAAAGTGTATATGAGCGTTTCAATCACAATGTTGAGAAGGCAGTAAAACACATATGTAACACTTCGCTGACTATAAGTGTTGATGGCAGAAGAGATACCAGCGAAAGAGGTATGGGCTATATCATCAGTGCCTTGGATACTGATTTGAACAATGTGTCCAAGCGTACTATCTTTATCCCCATAGAAGATTTTGATGAACACCTCTCGGAAGATTTTCAGTCTGTATTTCCCCTATACCAACCCCAATGGAATAAGGTAGAACCCCATTTCAATTGTACCACCAGCAATATCTTTGACCCCACCACGTGCCGAAAAATCATCACACAACTGCGCCAACACTCTTTCACCGAAGAAAAAGTAAAGACCTTTGTGCAGAAGGTCATCGCTGATTTGGAGGGAAAACTCCTCATCTGTGCCTATATAGAAGTGTATGGTAATATGTAGGTGAAGAATGAAAAAATAATTATCTCTTGACTTTTGGATTGAAAAGTTGTATTTTTGTTCCTAATTTATGACTCCTTAGGAAAGGAGAATCCCCCTAAAACCTAACCCTTATGTATCAAGAACAACTCCATCGTATCCAAGAGAAATTAGCCCAAGCCAAAGCTGTTGATAAAGACTTAGAAGTATTTGGTGCCAGCTCACACAAGTACCACCTCAATCCACCTGTAAGTGAGGCGGAAGTCCTTGCCTTTGAAAAGAAATACGGTGTATCTCTACCTAAGGATTACCGTGCCTTTGTACAGACCATAGGTGATGCTAATGCCCAAAAGTTAGATATTATGGCAGGGCCTTATTACGGATTGTCTGCCTTTGGAACCCAAGTAGATGATCTTCTCTATGAAGGCTCAGAAATCTATCTTAAAGCCCCTTGTGCCCTCTCGCCAGATATGACCCAAGAAGAATGGGAAGCCCTCTCTGATCCGCTATTAATGAGTGAAGAAGATGAAGATGATTTTAAAGAAGATGAGGAAGTAGAGACAACGGAGACAGAAGAGGATTATATCAAGCAGTGTGGGAAAGTCTTTGGCGGACTGCTCCCCTTGGGAAGTCAGGGTTGTACCTATTATTACGCCTTAGTGCTTAATGGCAAATACGCCGGTCGTATAGTGAATGTAGATTTAGACCTCGCTCAACCTAAATTTGCCTTTGAAACCAATTTTTTGGATTGGTACGAACGCTATCTTGATGAGGTGATCTCTGGGCAACTTTTGGACGACCGTCCTACTTGGTTTGGCTACCATCGGGGCGAAGCTGCAGAGGTGCTCCTCAATGAATATGAACAAACTACCGACCGTAAAACTCAAACCGACTGCCTCGAGGGGGTATATCATAAGAAACCGCCTTTAGAACCTGCGCTATTAAACAAGATAGAAAAGCTCATCGCCTTAAACAACGAGGATAGAGATTTCTTAATTGAAATTCTTACCCAATCGTCTTATGAGTGCGCCAAGCCTTACTTGCAAAATTTGGTAACTGAGAAACCCAAGAAAGTATTTCAGTATATATGGTGGTATGCTCAAGACCACTGTGCCGACTGGGTGCCGACTGTAAAGCAACTCTTGCCTTCTATAACCGATGAGGAAACCTTTAATTTTGCTACCTATCTCCTTGCCGAGACGGAGGATTTTGAGGAAGATATTTTGCCCTTTACTGATAATGCAAATCCTCAAATCCGTAGTACAGCCTACTATACACTCGGCGAAAGCAAGAAAAAGAACAATACCTCGATACCTTCATCAAAGGGCTACAAGATACTGACAATAATGTACTCAGAGTAGCTATCCAAGCTCTTTCAGGTATAACCGACGAACGATTGTTGCCCTATTACAAACAAATAGCCAAACGTTTCCCTGAGGAAAAGGACTATATCCTTTCCAACTTAGAACGCCGCTTAGCTTCTTTTGGGCTGACTATAGAAGAAGCAAGAAAGTAAAAAACGAAAAGTAAAATATGAAAAATAAAAACAAACCAATCTTCCTCAAGCATATAGAAACGCCCATAGGCACTATGGTTGCCTGTGCTATGGACAAGGGGATCTGTATGTTGGAGTTCTTAGACAGAAAACTATTGGAGACCGAACTAAAAGATATTGCCCAGCGAGAGAAAACCACGGTTGTAAAGGGTGAAAGTCCCTATTTTGCTCTTTTGGAACAAGAGCTTAGCGAATATTTTGCAGGTACTCGCCAAACTTTTACCATACCTCTTCACCCTATGGGAACAGATTTCCAACAACGTGTTTGGCAGGTCTTACGAACCATTCCTTATGGGCAAACGTGGAGTTACAAAC
>CAJPPS010000192.1 GCA_905372595.1 uncultured Capnocytophaga sp.
CAAATATACAAAATTTTTATGACATGTATTTCCTTTTTGCCTATAAAAATCTATAGTTTATGAATATCCTTTCTTTTTGGTTACAAAAATACAATTCTAAAAGGACAAACTGCGACTGGTTGAAAAAGAAAATTTTATTTTTCACTATATTTCCTAAAATTCTCTAATAGTTGTTCTATATTTTCCTTCCCCACAGGGTTTTGGCTATGTACTTGATAATTAGGCAAAGGAAACTGGTGTGCTAAGCAGTACTCTACTAAGTACTTAGCACAATCATAACCCGAAAGCCCCTCGCCCAAATCGTGGTCAAAGGAAATAAAATCAGGTAAGCCCTTTTTCTCAAGATAGGTAACAAATTCCTCATAGCTATATACACGGTCAAAACCCTCAGGAGTAGGACGCAAGTCGTCTAGATAAAGCATATAAAAACTCTAAAATTTATGGGCAAAGATACAACTCTAAAAAGACAAACTATAACCGATTTGAGAGAAAAATATAAAAAAAAATTCCTGTTTTATTCTTGATTTTACGCTAAAAAATCCGTATATTTGCAAATTGATATAAAATCCATAATAATGGAAGAGAAAGTCCATACAATGACACCAGATTATCTGTTTGAAGTAAGTTGGGAAGTAGCCAACAAGATAGGAGGGATACACACAGTGCTAGCCACCCGCGCATCTCTCTTACAAGAGTCCTTAGGACAGCGATACATCACCCTAGGTCCTGATGTGTGGCAACACAAGGAAAACCCCGAATTTGTGCCAGATGAAACTCTTTTTTCTTCTTGGCAGAGTAAGGCAAGGGCAGAGGGATTACAAGTGCGTACAGGTTATTGGAATGTTAAGGGGAAACCCATTGCCATTCTGGTAGATTTCTCTCAATATATTTCTCAAAAAGATGATATTCTTACCTATTATTGGGATATCCAACAGTTGGATTCTCTCGGAGCCTCTTGGGAATATACTGAGTCTGTACTTTTTGGCTATGCTGTGGCAAAAGTCCTAGAGAGTTTTATTCATTTTCAGGTAGGATCTCGTGAACGTAGTATCGTTCATTGTCACGAATGGATGACAGGAACTACCTTACTCTATTTGAAGCATCAGCTTCCTCAGGTAGGAACAATATTTACCACCCACGCTACTGTATTAGGGCGTTCTATTGCAGGGAATGGTTGGTCTCTCTATAATTATCTTAATGATTATAATCCCTCAGAGCTAGCTTATCGTTTTGGAGTACATCACAAGCACTTTCTTGAAGAAAAAGCTACACAGAATGCCGATATATTTACTACAGTAAGTGATATTACAGCTAAGGAATGTATCCAATTCCTACATCGTACTCCAGAGGTAATTACTCCTAATGGTTTTGATAAAGATCATTTGGCTCTTAAGGCAGATTTTCTTTCCAAAAGAGCCAAAGCAACCGATAAGCTTTTGCAGGTAGCTCGTACCCTCACAGGAGAGGCTTATCGCAAGAAACCTTTCTTTGTAGGAATTAGTGGTCGTAATGAATTCAGAAACAAAGGAATAGATGTCTTTATTGAAGCATTACGACAGCTTAACTTAGATGGTAATTTCCAGAAAGAAGTAGTTGCTTTTATCCTTATTCCTTCGGAACACCAAGCCCCTAATCAAGGCGAACAACTCTATGTAACTCACTATATTCAAAACGAATACGAGAATATTATCCTCTCTAAGCTTAAGGAAGCTCAACTCTTTAACTTACCAGAAGATAAGGTGAAGGTTGTGTATTGTCCTAGTTATCTCTTTGGAAATGATGGGGTATTTAATATGACTTACTATGAGCTTCTCACAGGGCTGGATCTTACCGTATTCCCTTCCTATTATGAGCCTTGGGGATATACACCTCTGGAGAGTCTTTGCTTTGGAATCCCTACCGTAACAACTACCTTAGCAGGATTTGGTACGTGGGCAAAAGCCAAATTCCCTACAGAGCATACCGCTTTGGAAGTACTAGAACGAGACGATCATAACTATGAAGAAGTAGTTACTGGAGTTGTAAGACAGATAGAAAAAATAGCTACACTTCTCCCTAATGAATATGAAGCCTTATGGGAAGATGCGCAACAGATAGGGCGAGCTGCCTTATGGGAACAATTTATTACCTATTATCAGCGAGCCTATACACAAACCCTCTTAGTAATTGAAAAACGAATAGAAAACCTCCCTATTACAGATATGGAAACCACCTCTTATATAGAACAAGATAAGGCGATTAATACTCCTTATTGGCGTAGTGTAATCGTACACCGCTCTACTCCTGAAAAGCTCAAAGCTTTAGAAGAACTTGCCAAGAACCTATGGTGGTCTTGGAACGAAGAAGCAGAACAATTGTTCAAAAGTATCAATCCTGAAGAATGGCACCGAGTGCATAAGAATCCTATTATGCTCTTGGATACGATTTCCGTAAGTGAGTTCAAAGCACTTGAGGAGGATGAACAGTTTATGCAACGTTTGGAAAAGGTATATACCAATTTCCTCTCTTATATGGAAAAGAAAAAGGAAATGGTGAGCCCCTCCATTGCTTATTTCAGTATGGAATTTGGGCTACATTCCTCTCTTAAGATTTATTCAGGAGGATTAGGCATTCTTGCAGGAGATTATTTAAAAGAAGCTAGTGATAAAGCAACAAAGATTACAGGGGTTGGGCTCCTTTATCGTTATGGATATTTCACACAGAAGCTTTCTGCTTTTGGAGACCAAGAATCTGAATATGAAGCACAGGATTTCTCTAAAATTCCAGCTACTCCAGTAACTGATGAATACGGAAAATGGGTACAGATCTCTTTAGACTTACCAGGGCGTACCCTCCACGCACGTGTATGGAGAGTGGATGTAGGTCGTATAGAACTTTATTTGTTAGATACTGATTTTGAGGATAATAATGAAGAAGATCGCTCTGTAACCTATCATCTATATGGTGGAAATTGGGAAAACCGACTCAAGCAGGAGATGCTTCTGGGCTTAGGGGGTATCAAGATGCTTCGAAAGTTAGGTATTTCGTCTGATATTTATCATTGTAATGAAGGACACGCGGCACTTATTGGTTTGGAGCGTCTGAACAAATTTATTAATGAATTCCATCTTTCTTTCTCTGAGGCGGTGGAAGTAGTGCGAGCTTCTTCTCTTTTCACCACTCACACACCTGTTCCCGCAGGACACGATTTCTTTGAGGAATCTATGCTAAGAACTTTCATAGGGAACTATACTGAAAAATTACACGTGAATTGGGAACAGATTCTTGCCCTAGGAAAGATAGATGTACATAATCCTTCTGAGAAATTTTCGATGAGCTTCTTAGCGGCTAATCTTTCTCAGGAAGTCAATGGAGTAAGTATGCTTCACGGAGAAGTAAGCCGAGACATCTTTAAGGATATGTGGAAAGGTTATTTCCCTGAGGAACTCCATATAAGCTATGTAACCAATGGAGTGCATCAGCCTACTTGGAC